>CBESZZ010000324.1:0-5170 GCA_965534055.1 uncultured bacterium
GGCACCTCAGGTGATCGCCTCTTCGTCGTTCACTGGCGCTGGCGTCGGCGAGTATTGGGACGCTGTGCTTGATGAGCTGCGGACGCGCGACGTCGACGGCCGCATGGAAGCCCGTCGCACACAGCAGGCGCTCGCCTGGTTCGACGCTGCGTGGCGCGTCGCCGCGGTCGAACAACTGCTGAGCGATCCGAAGCTGCTGGCCTCCCGCAACACCGCGCGCAATGAAGTAGCGACCGGTCGTTCTCTGCCATCCGCAGCAGCGCGCGCTGCCATCGCACCCAAGAGCTGACACCTCGTCAGTCATCGGGCCGTCGCTCCTTGCTTCGCAAGCACCAGCGGGCCCCTCTGCAACAAGCCAAGCCTGAGTAGAGTGCTCCGATGAGTTTCCGTCTGGCTTCAGTCCTCGTCGTGTTGGTTGTTGGTGGGGCGCTGGCCGCGTGGTGGCTGCTCCAGGATCCGAGTGCCGCCCCGGCAATCGGAGAGTCTTCGGTCAACTCATCCACCAATGACCCATCCACCGCGGCCTCAGCCACCGGGACTGAAGACGCGCGCATCCTCGCCGAATCGACGCCAGCCCAATCCACGCCCCACGACGTCGCACCGCTAGGTCCCGGAGATCTACAGGTCACCATCGTAACAAACCCTCCGGTGACGCCCGTACCGGGCATCCTCGTCGAACTCACTGCGCGCGACGGTCGACTGGAAGAGGCCAGTCGCCAAACAGCTCGCACCGACGCGGCGGGCGCCTGCATCTTCGACGACCTGGAACCGGGGTCCTGGATTCTGCGCGTGCTGAGTCGAACTAGGCAAATCAGCAGCGTTGAGATCCAATCCAACCAGATCACGAGATCCACGATCGTCATCTCACCGGGCATCGAACTCTTGGTACGTGTCGTCGACGAACGCGATGAACCGGTAGCGGATGCGGAAGTGCACGTCTGGCCGGGCGATGGTGTCTCGAATGCTCCTGCGGATCACTGTGGTCTGAGTGCAGGGCGAACCGACCCTTCAGGCGTCCTGAAGCTGCTCTCCGTGCCTGCCGCGCGCACGTGGGTTCAGGCCCACCACCCCTTCCGAGGCACCACCGCCGCTGTGCGCATCGCCGCACCCGAAGGTTCCCAAAGCGCCACGGTCGCCCTGCGCGCCATCGATACGAGATCAAGCGTTCAGGTCGCGTTCGGCAGCGCGATCACCCCCGCCATGTCGCCACGGGTCGAGATCATCCCGCAAAACGAAGAGCGCCCCGAAGCAGGTGACCAGGGCCTCATTCAGCCTTTGGTCGCGCGGTGCGAGCCAGCGATTGCGGGCAGCGACGCAACGCTGGCGGCCACGTTCGCACCCGTTGCACCAGGCGCATACTTAGTGATCGCGCGCTGCGAGGGCTTCGCCACGACGCGGACGGAGATCGTTCTCAATCCCGGCGAGCACCTGCGACTGCAGGCCACGCTCGATCCCGGGACCGAGTTGCGGGGCTTGGTCGAAACTCCAGACGACCAGCCCATCGCCAGCGCTCGCGTTCGCATCGACAACGCGGGAACGAGGATGTTCGCCAACACCGATCGTGATGGCCGCTTCCTGGTACCGGATCTGACGTCGGGTGAAATCCGCTGGTGGGCGTCGCACGCAAACTATCGCGCGGCAGAGGGAATCACCGAGGTGGCGAACCCACCGACAGATGCGCCCTTAACCATCCAGCTTCAGCCCTACGCAGAAGTACGCGGCAAGATCGTCGATCAGGACGAGAACGGGCTTGGCGGCTGGACCGTGCAGCTTCGCTCTGACCAGCCAGGGTTCCTCCAGGACCACAGTCCAAACGAGAGAAGCCGCAAGAGCGGCACCTTCTCGATCCGTGTACACGCAGAGGCTGAGTATTTGGTTTGGGTCACCGAACCGGGAACCCCCTTCCCCTTCGAACTCCCAGGGGTTGTTGTTCGTGCCACATCGGAGCCAATCGTTCTACGCGTCCCGAGCGGCATGAGAGCCAGCGCTCGCATCACCGGGACCGCTGTCGATGCGGATGGTCAGCCAGCGTTGACCAGCGTTGGGATCGCAATCGTCGGTTCGCGAACCCAGCGACGAATTAGCCAATTGGACGACGCGACGAGGGACGAATCGACCGGAGAGTTCCGCACCGGCTTGCTTCCGCCTGGCAGCTACAGCGTGGAGTTTATTCGCGCCAACGAACTGCCCATTGTGGTTCCGAACGTGGAAGTCACCGCACGCGAGACGAAGGATCTAGGTCCCGTGCAGATCGTCACAGACCCCGACTACGGCACGCTGAACTTCGCGTTGACCAGAGGTCCTGGGCTGGTCGCAGGCGAGGTTGCCGCGGTCATTCGCGCAGACTCTATCGAGCAATACATCGCGATCGATCAGGGCCTGACAGCCCAAACCAATCTTCCGGCCGGTCAGTATCGGGTCACGGTCTACGGGTCAGGATTCCAAATGCACGTCGGGCGCGTCGACATCCAGGCACGCACAACGTCAACATTCGAAGCGACGCTGCGACACGCCGAACGCATGCCCATGACGTTCCACATGCCCGCAGGCGAAACCTCAATCCAATTCACCGTCTCGGAGATTGGCGGCGCGTTCGTGTTCGAGAACGAATTGGAGGCTGATGAAACCCGGGACGACTACTGGGCGCCGGAGCTAACTGTGGGCCGCTTCATCGTCACCGCGATCGGCGCCTCGGGTCGCAGCTATGCGCCGTTCGAGTTCGAAGTCCCGAGGACCGGGATGCGCAAGCGCGTGCACGTGCGCATGGAAACTCGGTAGTGGATCAGTCTCGACAGATCACCGCGATCGCAGCGTCGATCGCGGCCTCGTCGAGCGACGCGGCGCCAGAAACGTCGAACTGCACAGCGTGCGCTGCCACAGCCCGTGCAATGCCAAGACTCACCTGCCCGATTTCATGTAGCTGCGGATAGAGCGTGCCGGACTGCAAATCGTCCGAGTCGACACACTCAGCCAATGTCCTCGCCGCGGTGAGAAACAAGGCGTCTGGAATCGAGCGCGCGCGAACCGCCAACGCCCCCAACCCAACACCAGGGAAGATGTAGACATTGTTTCCCTGACCCGACACGTGCCGCTTCCCGTCGAGCTCGACGGGATCAAAGGGACTTCCCGAAGCGAACAGCGCGCGTCCACCCGACCAGCGGTAGGCCTGGTCCGCAGTGCATTCGGCGCGGCTTGTTGGGTTTGAGAGCGCGAAGATCACTGGGCGCTCGTTCAGCTCGGCCATCAAGCGCACCACCTCTTCGGTGAACGTCGCAGGCGAACCGGTGGAGCCGATCAGGACGTGCGGCCGGTGTTGGCGCAGGGCTTCCATGAAGTCCAACGGCGGCTGATCCTGCACGAACTCCTGCTTGTGATCCGCGAGCCCTTCGCGTGATTTCACCACCAGACCCTTGCTGTCGACGAACCACAGCCGCTCACGCGCCTCAACCTCGGTGAGCCCCTCGTCCTGCAGCGTGGAGGCCATCAGCCCGCCAATTCCTGTGGCAGCGGATCCTGCGCCCAAGAACAGGATGCGCAGCTCACGGAACGGCACACCCAAGACTCGAGTCGCCGCCAACACACCCGCGAGCGCAACCGCCGCCGTACCCTGGATGTCATCGTTGAAGCACAGCACACGATTGCGGTACTCATCCAGCAGGCGGTGCGCATTGCGCGTGACGAAGTCCTCGAACTGAATCAGAACATCGGGGTACTTGTCTTGAAGCGCGGTGACGAGCTCCTCGACGAGCGCGTCGTATTCCTCACCTTCAACGCGAACGTGCGGCCAGCCCAAGTACTCCGGCGATGCCCGTAGCTCTTCGTTGTTGGTGCCCACGTCGAGCATGATTGGCAAACACTCCTCCGCAGGAATCCGTGCACAGGCGGTGTAGAGCGAGAGCTTCCCGATGGGAATTCCCATGCCGTTCGCGCCAAGGTCACCAAGCCCCAAGATTCGCTGCCCGTCGGTGACGACAACGATGCGCACGTTCGCAGCATCCCAATTGTCGAGCAGGGCGCGCACCTGGCCGCGGTCTTCGGGGGTGACGTAGAACCCACGGGTGCGTCGGAAGATGTTCCCAAACCGCTTGCACGCCTCACCCACAGTGGGCGTGTAGATCAGCGGCATCGTCTCTTCGATAGACTGCCGCACTAGCGCGTAAAACAGCGATTCGTTGCGATCCTGAAGATCCGTCAGGAAGATGTAACGCTCGATGTCCGACGACTTGGAGCGCAAGCTGGCGAGCTCCAAGTTGCACTGTTCTTCCAGCGTCGAGACGCGGTGCGGCAACAAGCCCCGCAATCCAAGTCGCACCCGTTCATCACGAGTGAATCCCGTGGACTGGTTGAGGAGTGGGTCGTGAAGAACGTCGTGGCCGCGAGGATCATGCATGGGTCGCGACAAGCCTAACGTCGTAGACGTTCGTTCGCTGCCTAGCATCGAACGAGACGTCTACGCGTGACTAGCGCAGCACCAAGCGCGCCGGTCCGTCGAGTCGCGCGACGCGCACCACGTGGAACGGCGCAGTCACCATCTGGGCGACCGCCGCAGAAGCATCCGGTTCACGCTTCTTGGCATGAACTTCCAGACAGGCGGCCTCCGCCTCGTTGGCGGGCAGCGAACGCACGTCGACTACATCCACGTTGTAGCCAGCGGAAGGGCAATCGCCCAAGAACACGGCCACGACCAGATACTGATCAAAGTCCACTTTCGGCGCCGGTGGCGCAGGAATCTGCAGCTTCTTATGCGCCTTCCAAAGCGCATCGAACTCCATTTGCGAATGCACGACAATCAGCCGTTCTCCGCGGATCGCGCTGTTCGCACCGACTTCGATCTCCTCGAACTCGAGCACCGTACCACCCAGCCAACGGCTGGACTCATCGCTAGAGGTGCTGCGACAAGCCGTGAAAACCACGACTGCCAAGACCGCGAGGGCACAAGCCGTCACCACGGTTGCTGAGGTAGACGCAATCATCGTGCACCCTCCGGGCGATCCAGACGCCGGAACCCGACGCGTCTCCCGGACGACGTCGGCAGGTTGACAGACTGCAACGGGAAGTCCAAGCCGTCGATGCGCTGTGACGTCTCCATCAACTCAATGGCTTCCGCTAGCTCCAAGGACGGATAGACGCCGCACAGCGGTTCGCCTTCATCACAGATGAAGTCATCGTT
>CBESZZ010000325.1:0-5162 GCA_965534055.1 uncultured bacterium
CCTCCAAGGTTTGGAACGAACCCTTCGTGCCTAAAACACCCCCACCCCCACCTGCCCCGCCCCCGGGGACCCCAACGCACGACCTGCCCACCACACCGCCGGACTCGCTGTGGTTCGACGGTCTGCTTGAAGGCTCCCTTCTGGACGCGGCCGTCGTAGCTGAAGCGGAGCGACGCCTGCGCGCGGACGCTGGCCTGAATCCCGCCGTGGAGATCGATGGCGGCCGGTTCTCTATCCTGTTCTCCGGCGAGCGGGCCACCCCCCGCCCAGGTTCGGCCGATGATCCTCGCGACGTTTGTTTGGCCGTGATGCAGGAATTGGTCTCGGCGATGCCCGAAGGCCGCGAGCTCGAGTCCACCTGCCGCGCGACGGCGATTCACGGCGAGACGGTGGTGGAGACGCTGTTCGCCCAGGTTGGTGGGCAGGTTCGGGGCATCGGCAAGGTGCGCCCGGCGGTGCCTGGAGATGCAGCTTGGAACGTCAATTCACCCACTGGCGGGCTTTGGAAGCGCGTTGGGTTGGCCGGATTGTTTCTCTTGGCGATCTGCTTCTTCGCGTGGCAGACCGGTTTGGTCGACCGCGCGTTCAGTGCGAGCGCAGCCGACCTCGCGTTCTCGACGAACGGCGACTTGTCGGGGTTGGTGCGGTTCGAGACCACGCAATCCGCGGGCAATTACGTCGTGACCGCCACGCCGGCTGCTGGTTGGCCAGCAACCGTTGCTGAAGCGGACGCCGTCCGCGCCGCGGCGGCGACCCCGCTGGATCGAGCCATGATCGACGCGGTTCTCGCGGGCCGCACCCTGGACGTGGAGCTTCAGAACGAAGCCGGCGAATCGCTGGCCCGCGCTCCCCTGTCCTGCGCCCCGCTGCTGCAGGGCCCAAGCGAGCCAGGGAAGCCTGTAGAGACCAAAATCCAGCTCCCAGGCCGCATCGCAGCGAAGTCGATCCGCGTCGCCCTGCGGAGCGGCTTCTGACACGCTGAATTCGTCCTGCCGCCTCTGGGGACGAATATAGACAGGGGACGAAATAGTCAGGTGGCCGTGGCGCACAAGCACCCGCCATGATCGACCTCGAGCGCTACAAGGCCCATGCAACCGCGGAACGCGGACGCCCAGGGCCATTCTCCGTCCCTTCCGGCCGCCGTCCTAAGTCGCTGCGGGGGAGGCGGTTGTGGCCGGAGCAGGATGAGCAAAAGGCTCCTTCTGAGGCGATGGTCGAAGCCGCTTGCCCAGCCTGCGATGCGGTCCACGCGATTCACGACGATCTCGGTGGCTACAAGTTGCAGTGCGACTGTGGCGCTTGGTTGCGGGTGCCTCGAGCGGATATAGCCATGCAGCGCCCCGTCGCGGCAGCAGGAGATCGGCTCGTCATGGCCGCCAAAGAGAAGGCTCTGAAAGCGCGACGCATGGCAGAAGACGCGCTGCTGCTCGTGGCGCAAAAGGTTGAGAAGCGGCGGGAAGCTCAGGTTGGCGACGAGAGCGGCCCGGACCCGCTTGAGCAAACGACGCCACCCATGCGCGGCGAAGTCGTCGCGCCAAGCGCTCGATTCGCGGCCAAGGCGCCAAAGAAGATCACGCGGGCTCAGGCCAAGGCAATCGCCAGGGCCGAAGCGCAGGCTCTCAAGGCTGCGGAAGCTCACGCAAGCTGGGAAGCTCGCTCACTCGCCGCCCTGGAACCGAAGACGAGTCTGCCGGTCAAAGCCACCCTCGGCGCGGCGCGCCTCACCGCGAAGAGCGTTCGTGGCGTGACCGGGTTCATCTTCGGGCGCGGCCTGGTGCCGCTCACGGTGATTACCGCGGTCGTCGGCGTGCAAGCCGCCGCGCATGCCGCCCCTCGCGTGCTGGACGAGATCAACGAGCACAACTCCTTGCTCGACGCGCTGCGGAACGTGCCTGAGCCACTCTTCGCCGCAGGCGGAGCGATCTTGCTGTTGGTGCTCGGCGGCCTTGGTCGCGCCATGTTCTCGATGAAGAGCGGACCCGAAACGCGCAAGGTGCCGCGAGCGGCTCACTTCCTGGAAACCGGGATCGGCCTCGCGGTGATCGTCGGGACCATCTCGATGTGGGCGCAAATCCTGCCGTTCTTGGCGCTGGGTCAGCCCGAAACGTCTGCTGCTGCCGCGCGTGCTGCTGAGCAGAGCGGAGCAATGCTGCCGATCTTGCTGGTGGGCCTCGCGCCTGCAGTGCTCGATGAGTTGGTGTTCCGTGGCATGCTGCAGGGTCGCTTGGCCGCTGCATGGGGGCCGCGCCTGGCCGTGTTCGGGCAAGCCCTCGCTGCGACTGCCGCGCACGGTGTCTTCATCGCTTCAGACACGCAGTCCATCGCACCTCTGCTGATCCACGGTGCTGGTGCCCTCTACCTCGGATCGCTACGCCGACGCAGCGAGAGCATCGTCCCCGGGATTGCCCTGCACGGCGGCTGGTCTGCGCTGACGGCCGGATTGCTCTGGGCCTGATGGATCGGGGCGGCCTTGGCTGCTTCGGCCGCTGGGCGCCCCGACGATCTAGCTGCCGAGGCTAGACGTTGAGTTCGACGTTGCGCTTCCGGCGCACCTCGAACAGCAGCTTCTCCTGCTCTTGGGACTGGAGCAGCTCGCGGACCTTGGGCTTCATGTCCGGCGTGTAGACCGGAAACATGTTCTGGTTGAACTCGATGCGCTTCATGAAGTGCGTGCCGAAGGGTGATTCGAACGAGCCACTCACTTCGCCGTCGCGGAGGAACCAAGCGGTGCGCGACATGATGGCGGGCAGCTTTGGGTCGAACCGCGGGATGTTGCGCAGCAACCCACCACGAGAAGCGGTCTTCTCGTCGTCTGAATAGCGCTGCGCGATTTCCTCGAAGTTGCTGCCGTCGCTGTTCAGTCGAACGCGGATGTCTTCGACCTTACGAAGCGCCGCCTTGCGGTCGTCGCCCGTCAGCTTCAGTCCCGTGAAGGGGTCGCGGGTGTGGATCAAGATGTGCGACACGGTGACGAGACCGCCGAACACGCGGCCGTACTTCTGGTGGTACGCGTAGAGCTTTGACTCTCCGAACTCGTCGCCGGGCACCAAGAAGTTGAGCCAGCCTTGCAGCTCGGTCGAGAGCCCGAAATCGAGTTGGTACTTCGTCAGCAGCTGGTTGATCGTCTCCGCGGACGGTTTGAACTCTCGACCTTGGCGCTCGACGGCTTGCCGGTAGCCGAGAAGCCAGCGCTCGAAGCCCACCTTCAGCGCTTCGGACAGCACTGGTTCGGCGTCCGTGAGGTTTAGGCCTCGCGACTCAGCTTCGCGACGCAGCGCGATGATGCTGGCGTAGTTGCGCGCCCAAGCGGCCAGTTGCGTGGACTGCAGCGTGAGCTTTCCCGTCGGCGCTTCGATCAAGCCGCGGAATCCGGTGAAGTGGCGCGAATCGACGTGGTCGACCATCTGGGCCAGCGTGGCGCTGGTGCCGTCGACCGTCGCGAGCGCGAAGTCCTTGTCCTTCGGCCACGTCAACGCCACGAACGACTTGCGGCCCGGCGCGGTGCTGGGCGGGACGGTCTTGCCGGGTTGGTCTGCGGGCTGGCTCTGTGGCTGGCTCGCTGGCTTGCTTGTCGGTTGACCCGATTGTGGCTTGGACTCTTGGGCCTGCGCAGATCCCAGGACCAGCGCCAAAGTCAGCGCGATGGCCTGGCTCGGAGCCAGCGAAAGCGCGGCGCCTGAGATCCGCTGCTCACGCGACCAGAATCTGACGGCGGATCCGGTCGCGCGTCCCGATTCTGGGTTTCTTTGGGACGCGTGTGGCGGAGTGGCCGGTGGGATCGAGGGGCTCAGTTTCATCATGGTTCCGCAAGATCGGCGGGCTCATCTCGTTGCCATGGCCCGGCCGAAGAAGGAAGGTTCCTAGAGGTTAGAACACCACAATCGCGGGTGTTCGTAGCCCCCTCTACGCCATCCGCCATGCCGCGTCACTCCCGACCTGATTCTGAACCGTCTACCATGGCCCAACCGGTCGATGGTGCAGGGTGGGCAGAGCGCGTCTCTGCGCGGTTTCAGGCCGAATTTGGCGGTACGCCCCGCGTGTTTTTTGCCCCAGGCCGGGTGAATCTCTCCGGCGCGCACCTCGACTACAACGGTGGCGACGTGCTCCCGATGGCCGTCGATCGAGGGATTTGGGTCGCTGCCGGCAAGTCGGTGCCGACCGCGGGAGAGCCACCCATGGTTCGTTGCCGCAGCCTGAACAAGCCCCGCCACGTCGATGTGCCGCTCAGCGAGATTGGCGATCAGGCGCGTTCTGAGGACGGTTGGGCGGCATACCCGTTGGGTGTCTTGAAGGTCCTGTTCGAGACGCTGGGCTTGTCGCTTGAGGCTGCACCCTGCGGATTCGACTTCGTCGTCGGCGGTGACCTCGCCATGGCCTCTGGAATGTCGTCGTCCGCGGCGTTGGAAGTGGCCGTCGCATTTGCTCTGGCACAGCTTCGACCGTTCAGCGCCTCACCGGCGGCGGCCGAACTCGCGGAGCTGTCCGCCGTCGATTTCGCGCGAATTGGGCACGCCGCGGAGAACGACTACGTGGGTGTGAAGTGCGGCATCATGGATCAGTACGCGTCGGCGTTGGGGCGCAGCGGTCACGTGTTACTGCTGCGCTGTCGAGGCGAAGACGGGCCGACCTGGGAGCATGTCCCCATCGATGCGAACGAAGTGGCGCTGCTGGTGATGGACACCAAGAAGCCCCGTGAACTGGCGGGGTCCGCGTTTAACGATCGCGTCGCCGAATGCGCGGAGGCTCACCGCATCCTGCGTGAGACTGTGCGCGACCTTCCTGTGCTGGCGCTCTACACGATGGCTGACCTCGAAGCGGCGGGTGACGCGCTCGGTGAGATTCCGTTTCTACGAGCACGCCACGTCGTGACCGAAATGCAGCGAATCGCGGGCGGAGTTGCGGCGCTTCGCCGTGGAGATGTCGCCGGCCTTGGCGCGGCGCTCAACGGCAGCCACCAGTCGACGTCCACGGACTACGATGTTTCGTGCGCAGAGCTCGACGTGATCGCTGGCGCCTCGCGGGAGATCGCGGGGACCTACGGCTCACGACTCACCGGCGCAGGTTTCGGCGGTTGCGCAATCGCCCTGGTGCATCCAAGCGCCGTGGACGAGGTGATCGCGCACGGGCGCGAGAAGTACACCGCGCGGTTCGGTGTCGAGCCG
>CBESZZ010000326.1:0-5160 GCA_965534055.1 uncultured bacterium
CCCGAGGTAGGCGAAAACCTGACCGCGTACGAAGAAGCTGTCTTTGCCATCAACTTTTTCTCTGGTGACGTCTTTCCAGGCGCAAAGCCGCTCAACAATGGTCGCAAGTGGAGTCATGTGGCCGGGGAGTCTACCCGATCCGACCCCTCCCGGCGAGCCCCCTCCTCGATAGCTAGTCAGCACGATTGGGCGCCAGACCCCCATTGCGTGGACGGAGGGCACCCGCGCGCGATTTCGAGTGCCGGCTTATTTCCGCCAGAACATGTTCTTAAAGACGAGCCACATCATCTTCGGATACTCATCCAGGCGGCGCCTGAGGTACTGGATCGCCTGACTCCATGACTGCGCGAAGGGCACATAAAGGCGCGCGGTGATTCCTCGTTCGACGAGCTCGGCAAGCAGTTTTGGACGCGGCACCCCAAAGAGCATTTGGATCTCATAGCGATCCTTGCCGACCCCGGTCCGCGGCACAATTTCGTCGACGAAGGTGCGCACAACAGCTTCGTCGTGCGTGGCGAACTCAACAAAGTGCCCCTTGTTCAGCAGCCGTTCCGCCTGAACCAAGAGGCGACGCTTCATCTCTTTCTTGTCGGTCGTCGCCACATCTTCTGGCTCGCGATAGATGCCTAAAACCAAGCGCACGCGCATGCCCTCAGGCAGCGTCTCGATGTCCTGTTCCGTGCGATTCAAAAGGGTCTGCAGCACGCCACCAACGTTGGTTAGCCCTTCCGCGTGCATACGACGCAACACGTCGAGCGTGAAGTCGGTCCAATGCCGACTCTCCATATCAATCGTGCAACGAACGCCGCGCTCGGCTGCGCGCTTCACAATGGCCATGAGCGCAGCTTCCGCGCCCTCGCCGTCACCGCCCTTGTCCATCGACTTCGTCGTGTAGGACGACGGCTTCATCGAAACGGTCGGTCGCGTCGCGGAATCAGCGAAGCGAGGATCCGTCGCCAGCTGGTCGACCATCTTGAAGTAGACGTCCAGGTTGGCCTTGCACTGAGCTTCGGTCTCGATGTCTTCCGCAAGCAAATCGAGACTCGACTGCAGCCGTCGTGATGTCTCGAGATTTGCACACGCGACCAACGCTTTCTCTAGCGAATCGCCCGAGACATACGGCTTGGCGAAGAACCGCACGAGCGGCGGCGGGATGATTCGAATCAGCAGGTTCACGATCCGCGATGATCCGCGAGATCAGGCCTGGAGGAAACAACCCCGTTGCAGTTCTTGGCTCCACAACGATTCTTGACCCGATGAGAAGTTCTCGGCCGGTGCAGCGCCAGGACCGCCAAACCCCCAGGGCATCAGCCGTGCGAGTTCTTCACCGGCTCTGGTTCGCCCGCGACGGGCGGCATCGCCGCAGCAAGGGCCGCCAGCTCCACTTCGATCTGCTCGCGATCCGCGCCGTCCCACAGCCGCTCAGCGATCGCTTCGTGCATCTCGTCGCGCGGGTCCCCGAGCAGGTGCGCGAGCCACGCATCGTCGCGCGACTCGTCGACGACCAGCGGATTGCGCGTCTGCATCAGTGGGTGCTCCCGTGAGGCATCGCGAAATTCGCTCGCGGGGAGCGGTCGGTAGCGACAGAAGAAACCAAGGTGCCAGGGCAAGAATCGCATGGCGCGCTTCCGACCCAACTCATCGTCGCGGAAGTGCTCCTTCAAGAACCCGACGAACTGCATCAACATGCCCAGTCGCTCGCCGGCATCCGGCTCGATGCTTCGACCCTCCGCAATCTCGCGAAACAACCAAGGCTTGATGAGAGCCCCGCGACCGAGCATCAATCCAGCACAGCCCGTGGATTCGAACCGATCTTCGGCTTCGTACCAGGTCAGCACGTCACCGCTCCCCAAGATCGGAATGGCGCGCTCGCTCACCAACTGCCCCACCAGACTCCAGTCCGCCGCCTTCGAGTAGCGCTGTTCGCGACTGCGCGGATGAATCGTGAGCGCCACTGCACCCGACTCCTCCACGATCCGCGCGACTTCCGAGGCGTTCGATTTATCTTCGCTCCAGCCCGAACGGATCTTCACCGTGATGGGCACATCAACAGCGGCCACCATGGCTTCGACGACCCGCCCCAGCGCCGCCGGTCGCTTCAGAAGGGACGCTCCCATGCCGCGCCTGACCACATCGTGAATCGGGCAGCCGCAATTGAGATCGACAAAGTGCGCACCAGACTCCGCCGCGATCTTCGTCGCCTCAGCCGCTTGCTCGGTCTTATTCGCGGCGATCTGCACACCAAACGAAGCTTCGTCTGGGTGGTGCCGAAGAAGCGCCATCTCCGACCGCGTCTTGCGCACCACCTGGCGCGCATACGCCATCTCGGACATCGTGGTCGTAGCCCCACCTGCCAGGCAATGGCGCCGAAACGGCAAGTTGCCCCCTTTTGTGAGCGGAGCAAGCAGGATGGAGCGATCAAAGTGCATGGGCGGCGGGTCGAGGCTGGGATGCGGCAACGCATCATGGGGCGCAATGCACCCGGGGCCAGCGAGACCTTCGGCCCGACCGCGAAACCCTGCCTCGCCACGGCCCTAATGCTGCCCCTCAACCCCTGGGCATCCCGTGGATCCAAGCGCTGGCAAAGACACAGGGAACACGCGCCGAATCGCCTGCCGTCAGGTTTAGGCCGCGCCCCCACACTCCCAGCCGAATCCACCCGGGTCTGCATTCGGACATTCCCGCCCATTCGACGGCCCTAGGGCTTCTCGAGTCATCCGGCAGTCACGCGCTCCAGCCACACGCAAACGCACCGATCGAGGCACGACCTCGACGATGCAGCTACTCTCCCTCACCCGAACCTGCCCTCCAAGAGTCCCGTCCAACGATGATCCGAACCTCCTCTCTCGCACTTGGCATCCTTGCTCTTGGTGCCGTTGTCGCAGCCCGCGCTTGGACGCAAAAACAGCCAACAGCTGACGCTCCTGCAACCACCCCACCGCAAGCAGCAGCACCGGCGGCAGCAATCCCGCAAGCCCCGTGGATCGCGGGCGGCCACGTGGTTTTGGTCGTTGAAGGCGACGCGCGCGGGATGCGCGTGACCCACGCCCAAGCGAAGGCGGACGCATACCAAGGTGCGAAGCCGGGCCTCGCCAACAGGACCTACGAGGTTGAGGTTCAGAACGCCGCGGGCGTCGCACTCGGCACCTACCCTCTGGACCTCTCGCACTTCGACCTGGATCCACAGCGCGTGGGCCAACCGCTACGCGTCGAAGGCGACGTGGTGCGCAACACACAGGTCACCGCACTGACGAACGTGCCCACGCTCCCGGGCATGGCCCGCATCGCGTTCCGCAAGCTCGGACAGCCTTGGGGTCAACCGACCACACTCGCAACCGTGACGGCCGGCAACGCGAAGGAGGTGCGCTGATGAACGCATTCCAATGGACCACCGCACTCGCCCTCGCTGCGAGTCTTTCCGCAACCAGCCTGCACGCGCAGACGACGGTGCAAACCATCGTCAACTCGGGCCCGACATCCAACCGCTACGATGTCGTCATCTTGGGTGACGGCTACCGTGCCGTCGAACAGGCAAAGTTCGACAATGACGCCCTGCGGGTCACCGCAGCGCTGTTCAACGATGAACCGTACGCCACGTTTGCTGGCTACTTCAACGTGCACACGGTATTTCGCGCGAGCAACCAGTCCGGCGCAGACCAGCCGGACATCACTCCGCCGATCGTTCGCGACACGGTGTACGACGCCACCTACAACACCGGCGGAACGCCGCGTTGTCTCTACATTCGCAACACGTCCCAAGCGAGCGCGGACGCGGCATTGGCTCCGGCCAACGAAGGCCGCGTCGTCGTGCTCGTCAACGACACACGCTACGGCGGATGCGCCGCCAACTTTGCGGTTTCCTACACGGGCTCCAGCATGGAAGCGGTGCAGATCCACGAGCTCGGCCACTCGGTGGGCGGCCTCGCGGATGAGTACGACTACGGTGGCGGCACGGTTTACACGGGCAGCGAACCAGGCCAGCCCAACGCGACCAAGTCGTCGACGGGTGCCAAGTGGTCCCAGTGGATCGGCTTCAACAGCGTCGGCGCCTACGAGGGCTGCCGCTACTTCGCGATGGGTCTGTTCCGGCCTTGGCCGAACTGCATCATGCGAGGACTGGGCCGTCCGCACTGCCCGATCTGCCGCGAAGCGATCGTCAAAGTCGCCAACGCGGTCGTGAGCACGATCGACGCGCCACAGCCGGCAACCCCGGCGGTCAGCGCACCGCTCGGAACGCAGCAAGTCTTCTCGTTCTCCAATCTCGCACCCGCGTCGAGCAACGCGGTCGTGACCTGGACGGTTGACGGCACCCCGCAGGCAGCGACAGGCTCAAGCCTCACCGTGGACACCAACACGCTGAGTCTCGGCAACCACATCGTGCGCGTGGAAGTGCAGGACAACACAGCGTTCGTCCGCAACGACCCGAACAACACGCTCCTCAGCAGCTTCACCTGGACTCTCAGCATCAGTGGCCCGCCGCGTCCGGATCTCATCATCCCCGCTCTGACGGGAAGCCCGATCACGCTGAACACCGGCGATCCATTCACGATCACCACGACGGTGCGCAACGACGGCTCGATCGCCGCCGGCTCATTTGTCGTGGAGCACTTCCTGTCCGATGACACCGCGCTGCAAACCTCGGACATCTATCTGGGTGGCTACGCGGTGAACTCGCTTGGCGCTGCAACCAGCGCTACCAACATCCGGACAGTCGACCTGCCCGCTCGCTTGACAAGGCTCGGGCTCTACCGAGTGATTGCCGTGGTGGATCGCACGAACTCCATCGTCGAAAGCAACGAAGCGAACAACGAGCGCATCGGAGCCATGCTGCTAGGCGGCCGCTCCTGCGACGTGAAGCTTGAGTACCGCGACGAACTGCACTGGCCGCTGGACGACGCTGAAGTTGACGGCATGAACGGCGGCACCATCAGTCCAACGATCGTCGCTCCGTGCGCTCCAGCTGGAACGCAGTACCTAATCGCGTGGGGTTGCTCCGGAACTTCGCCGGGAACGATGATCCCCGGGGGTCCAACGGTCCCGATCAACTCGGACTTCTGCACCCAACTGGGACTGTCCGCACTCAACACGCCGATCTTCGACATGTTCTTCGGGGTGCTGGATCAGGATGGCATCGGCCGCGCAACGTTCGATTGGCCAGGG
>CBESZZ010000327.1:0-5159 GCA_965534055.1 uncultured bacterium
GGTCCTTGGCGGATGCGGCGACCGCAGAGCCAAGGTCGCGTGCGGTGAACGCCGCGTTGTTGTAGGCGGCACCGAACGATTCGGGGTGCTTCGCATTGAGTTCGTCCCAGAACTTCAGCGCTTTGCGCAGGCCGTCCGCGCCGTCGCGGCTCGAATAGTTTTGACCGATGCGGAACAGGCTCGACAAGTAGTTGCTGCCGAAACTGTCGAGCACTTCAGGCACGCCGTCGTTGTAGTTCGCAACCGCGGGGAACGCCGTGAACGCGGTGTCGAGGTGTGCTCTCGCGCGATCCAGGTCGCGTCCGGCGTCGATCATTACGCGGCCCAAGGACAGTTCGCAGATCGCGATCCAGTGGTTGGATGCGCCAGCGTGCTCCGGAACTTCCGCTGCGTAGTCCGAGAACAGCTCTGCGGACTTCGCGTACTTTTGCAGTGCTTCGTCGAACGCGCTCTTGCCGCGGGCGTTGTCGGCACTCGCCGCGTAGGCACGGCCCGAGAACCATTTCATCGCCGGCACACCGGACATGTCTTTCGACATGCGTCGGTACGAGTTGATCAGGTCCGCGTGGCGGTCATTGGCGATGAACAGGTCTTGATAGGCGGTGTGCAGGCCGGTGTCGGCGGGCGCTTTGCGGATGCCGCGCTCGTACTCCTGCATCGCATCGGTGGTCTGGTGCAGCCACTGGTAGACCTGCGCGCTGAGCCGGTGCGCTTCGCCGGGCCGCGCTCCGCGGGCGCGGCTGGAAAGCGTGAAGACCTGTTGTGCGAGCCTCGTGGTTTCGTCGCCGGGAAGAGCGTTGCCGTTGGCGTCCACGTCATCGGGATTGGCCAATTCGTCCTGTCTCGCGGCGACGAACGTCTGCATGCGACACTTCGCCGCGATGATCAGGTCGTCGGCCACCGCAGAGTCCGCGTCGCCGCGGGTGTTGCGCAGCGTGGCGGCTTGTTCTGCGGCCGCCGCTCCTTCCTCGAATTCTTGGAGCTGGTAGTGCGTTTCACCCAGGCGCGACCAGGCACCAGGATCTTTCGGCTCCATGTCCGTGGCGATCTCGAGCTGGCGCAGCGCGTCTTGAAAGAACGCTTGAACCGGCGCGCGCCCCGCGTTGGCCAGCGCGAGGTTTGCTTCCGCCGCGATGACGAAGGCGCTCTGCGGCGCATCACCTTTGCGGAGGACGCGGTCGGTGATGGTCAGCGCGCCGTCGGGGTCTTCTGCGCGCAGAAGTCGGCGGGCTTCATCGAGATCCGCGCGCAGTGCGTCTTTCGCATCGGGAGGCGTGAGGCCCGGTCCTGTGGTCGGCTCGTCTGGGTTGTTGGCGTCGGAGCGCGCACTAGAGCAGGCCGGAATCGACACCGCGCACAGCGAGGCTGCAATCCACAGGGCTAGCGGGGAGCGCAGGTTCGCGGAGTGTTGCGAGCGAGGTGCGTCGTTGGACTTCTTCATCATGATCGTTGGAGGTCGCAAGGACCTGGATCTCCGGGCCGGTGCCAGCGCTGAGTGCCGGACGAACCGTCCAAGGTCGAACCCGGCCAATCGCCGGACTCGTAGGGTAGGGAGGTGCCTCGCCAATGGGTCCCCGGGAGGGCCCAATGGTTCAATGTTGCGGTGAACGGCATCGCGCGTGGCGCCAAAGGGGTTTGGCGCGCAACGCAGAGACACCGACCAGAGACGGACGGGGCCACGGCTGGCAATGCAGGAATGCGGTGCGAGGTGGAGATGGGCGAGGGCGGCGACCGGAGCGCCTATTTTGAGGTCCGGCCGGAAGCATCGCAAGCCATGGCGGCCGATCTGGATAGATTCGATGTCGCCAAGGCGTGCTGACCGGGCCCCTGAATTGGAAATCTCTCGGGTCGGTTCCGGGGCCCGGCCCGTGTCACGCTTCCCCAGGAGTGCGGCGTGAAATACCGTCCCGGGAATACGAGCCGCCTTTGCGGCGTCCCTTCCGCATTCGCCCTCGCCGCGCACGGTCCTGCCTGCCGCGCGGCACCTGCAAGCGCCCGGTGCCGGTCCCCGGCTCCCGTCGACTCCCCAGCCTTCAACGGTGCTCCACGAGCATTTTCCCGTGCGGTCCAGAGTTCAGTCACCTTCCTTCTCCGTTCGCCTCGCGACATCTTTCTGTCGCCCCTTTGGTCGCCAGCTGGGCCTGTGCCTTGCCGGAACCGTGGGCCTTGGGCTGTTTTCGGCCTGCGATGGCAACATCGGGCGGGCGTTTGACCCGAGGCTCGACCCGCCGGGCGGAGGCGGTGGTGGAGGAGGTTCGCCGGGCGTGATTCAGGCTGCGGTCGCGGGCGGCATCAGCCGCGACGGTCGACCCTCGGTGGTCGAAGCGTTTCCCACGGGCGGCGGCTGGGCTCCGACGGTCCCCATCGTCGTCGTCTTCGACGAGAGCTTGAACACCACGACCGTGCTGCCGTCGACGCCGACGGGCACGGATGCGGGGGTTTTCGTGCGTGACCAGACCACCATGACGGTGGTGCCTGCGTCCTACGGGTTTCTTGCCGGGAATCGCGTGGTGGTCATCCGCCCGAGCTTGCCGCTGCAGGGCGTTGCGATGACGCAGTACGAGGTCGTGGTCGACCCTGAAGTGCGCGATGCCGACGGCATCCGTGTGGGTGGCACGGAACCCATGGTCGTCGCGACGTTCTCACCGGATGTCGACACGGCAGAGGTGGATGCCAGGCTGGTGACGACAGTTCCCATCGACAACGCTGACGATGCGCTGACTTCGGATTCGGTTTTCGCGTTCTTCGATCGTCCGGCGATCCCGATGTCCGTGAACATGACGACGTTTCAGGTGAGCCCCGCTGGTGGATCACCGTTGATGAAGGCTCCCGAATTCACTTTCCAGACCATGGGGGTCGATGACACGCGCGTCGCAGCGCTGATCCCTGATACTCCGTTCGTCGCCGGAGGGGACGTCGACATCGACCTGACCCGAGATGTTCGGTTCGCGATGGAAGGTCGGTTGGATGTCAGCGCCGCGTCGCCGACGTCGGGTTTCACCGTGAACGGTCTCGAGGCGCCAGTCACAGTCGAACTGCATTCTTCCAGCGCTGGGTTTCCCGAGAAGATCAACGCCGGCAACGCGGGCATGGTGATGATGCGGGTTGAGCTCCCCTCGTCCGTGCTCAACAACGATCGCGTGTTCGTGCGCATCTATGGCTCGGATGCGACGACGGCGTCGACGGTGGACGTGGACTTTGTCGAAGGGTCGGTCACCGTGCCGATGGATGGCGCTACCGAAGTCATCGTGGTGCTGAACAACATGCTCGGCGACGCGCAGTCGCGGGTGTTCGACGACGGAGAACTGCGGTTCGCGGCGCGGATTGAGCGCCGTTCGATGGTTTCTGGCTACACGCTTGGAGACGCGGATCTCAATCCGGCCTTGGACTTCACGGTGCCGGAGATCGTGCTCGTCGGGCCGCCGACCAGTGGTGAAGGTGAGGTCTACGCGTTCGATCAAGATCGGTTTGTGCTGCATGGTCGCGCTAGCGAGGAGCTTGCCGCCGCCGAACTCGTGGCGAACAACCTGACGGTGCCGATGTTCGCGAGCGCAGAGAACGGGCGCTTCATGATGAACCCCATGCCCGTGGCTGGTCGCGAGACCTCGTTCACGCTGTTGATTACCGACGTCGCGGGAAACATGGCGGTCGCGCCATTCGCCGGCATCGCCGTTCAGCGCGGCGTGGTTTCCGGCGACGTGTCCATCGGGGGCGAGCTGAGCGTCAGCGTCTTCGACGACGAAACCCTGTTGCCCGTCGGCGGAGCCATGGTGTTCATCGATCCGATGGAGCCCACCGTCCCCTCCAATTCCAGCCGCCGCGTCGCGGTGACCGGTGGCGATGGGTTCGCGATTCAGGGTGGATTGCCGTCTCCACGGCACACAATCACCGTGGTCGCGCCGGGATATGACCTGGTCACGCTCTACGACACGCCGGCAAGCCAAGTCTCGCTGCCGCTCCGGCCGACGGCTGAGTCACCGAGCCAGATTTCCGGAACGTTGGCGTTCGTCCCGATGCAGCCGGCGAACACGACGGCGTTGATCGGCACGGGAGTGTTCGAAGATCACGCGCTGTTGGCCGTGCAGAACACGAACGCCAACCTGACCATGATTCCCACCACCAACGTGCGGCCCAACCGGCTTGCGGTGGTCGGTGCGGTGGGCGGCATCTTTGAGCCAACCACGGCGCGTGCCTTCACGGCGATTGGCTGTGGGCTCTGCGGACTCACCGGCATGACGCCGACGCCGGCCCCGACTCCTGTGGGGCCTGGCGATGACCTTGGCGTGCAGATCGGGGTGATTCCCGAGGCTTCGATCCCGGGTTTGGCCATCGAAACGGCATCTCTGATTCCGCTCAACTTTGGGCAGGCAGGCGGCCTGGATACCGGAAGTCTTTCGGCTCCGTTCGTGCGAGTGTTGACGCGATTGGACGGCATTCCTGGACAGACACTCATCGGCGTGGGCGCGGCCAATGGCACCGGATCGCAGTTCACGGTGAGCGCATCGTTCTCGCCGCTGCTCGTTGCGTCCTACCTCTCCTATGTGCCGACGAGCTGGGTGGCGACGCAGGTGCAAGACGGACCGGGCAACATCAGTCGCCACCGCGCGTTGATCACGGATCCGACCACGGGGCAGTTGCTCAACGTTCTGCAGCCACCGGGAATCCCCGCGCTCACGTCGCCTACGATGGCGGTGACCGGACCGCCGGAACTGCGCTTCGCGGATCGGCTGAACCTGAACGCGACGATCATTGGCGGGCATGCAATGAACGAAGTCACGATCACCGACGCGCAGGGGCGGGGCTGGATCATCTTCCGCGACGATCTCTCGCCAGCGACCGGTGAAGTTGTGATGCAGCTCCCTGCCTTGGAAGGGGCGACGGGGTTGGCTCTTGGTGACTGGACCGTGAGTATCGAAGCGCACCTTTGGTTCAATCAAGGCATGGGGTCGAACTTCTTCCTGTTCGAAGAGCGGCTCCGGTCGCAAGTGACTTGGGGTCGCGCGGCAGACGTTGTGATCACGGTCAACTGAGCCGTCCTCGGGTGTCCTGCTCGACGACATGCCTGGTTCCACGATGAACGATCGAGCGGTGTTGCTGCTCTCCGGCGGCCTCGATTCGGCAGCCGCAGGAGCCACATGGCTATCGCGCGGCGGCGAACT
>CBESZZ010000328.1:0-5139 GCA_965534055.1 uncultured bacterium
CCCCGAAAGGAGTTGAGCAGCATTTAGATCCGACCCTTACTGGATGCCGACTGCCATCTCGAGGCAGCAGGTGTGCGTTCCAAGACCGTTGGCAGCCGACGAATCGGACACCAGGTACTGGAAGTTGATCGTCTGACCGAAGAGCGAAGCGTCCGAAGGAATCGACATCGTCGTTGCGGCTTCGCCGGCGGCATCGGTCAGCGTGAACAGAGTGATGGCACTCTGCAGGTTCACGCAAATGTTGATGCCAGGGAACAGCGGCGTGTTGCCGCGGCTCAGACTCGCGAGGAAGAAGCTCGGTGCGGCGGCCGGTGCGTTGGACAGCTCGACGTCAAACGAGGTGACTGTGCCTCCCGTGATGTCGGCCAGAGCCAAGTCGCTCGCCGAGATGCACGGATGACCCACAACGCCCGCGGCGTTGGTCCCGTTGGTGCAGCTGCCGTAGCGCTCGTAGGTCGCGAAGCGACCCGCCGCGCGGTTGTGCGTGTAGGTGGCGGTGTAGGTGACGCACTCGCCGGGGCGAATGGTGCGGTCCTGCCACTGGTTGGCGCCGACGTAGTCGCCAGGGCCAAAGGCCAGCGTGTTGAGGAGGGTCGTCAACGCGGGGTCCGAAAGCGTGAGCTCGTCGCCGGAGAAGGCACCCATGTCCGTGAGGTCTGCACCGAGGCCCGAGTATGAGCACGTCTGCGTGCAGGAGACTTCCGTGAGGTCGTGATTGAACCCGCCACTGCCGATCGCGGCTCCGACAGCGATGTCCGCACCCAAGGCGCACAGGTCGACGTCACCGTAGTTGAACACGTTGACCACGATTGGCGCGCTGCTGATGTTGGTGAGGGACATCGAGACGATGGCCACACCTTCGGTCGCGCCGGTCGAGTAGACGAAGATGTCCTGCGCCGCGGAAAGCATTCCACGGTTGTCGACGTCTGCCCATTTGATCGATGTGCGCGGCCCCGCGCCGGCAGGGTCATCGACGGTCATCGTGCCGTCGTCGGAGAAAGGAATCTCCATCGTGTCACCGGCGATGCGGTAGTACCAGCCGTTCTCGAACAGCAGGTCGGCTTCACCAACTGAATCGGCGGTGAAGTTGGCGGATGGCGATTCGACCTGCGTGGTGGTCGGTGCTAACGCAGTGTACGAGACGTTGCCGTCGGTGGCCTGCGCGGATAGACCGCCTGCAAGCAAAGGTAGTGTGAGATAAAGATAGCGAGAATTCATGGCGGCTCCGAGATTGAAGGGAGGGAGGAAAGAAGCGAGGCTGACGTGATTCGCGAATGGTCACGAAACGGTCGGCCGCATGCGCGGTCGATCAGACACCACGGCTCGCCAAACGACCCCCGATGCCTGCGATGCACCCAGCGTGCGATGCCGGCGCAACCCATCAGATCCCAGGCGCGCTTCGAGAGCCGCCGACGACGGCACGAAAAAGACCGGACGCGCCTTTTGCCAGCCGCGTCAGGCACCAACTCCTGACGTTTCGTCGCCACGCGAGGAACCTCTCACGCGATCGAATCGCTGTTTTCGTCCAACCGCGCCGCAGCCGCGAGTTCCGATCGATGGGAACGCAAGCCGATGGAAACCCACGCCATGCCGCCTCCGAACAGCAGAGGCGCGATGCCAAATGGCTGCAAAGCCGACCACGACGTGTCGCGGATTTCTCCGGTCCAACGCAGGTAGAAGATCCACCCGATCATCCCGAGACCGCACATCACCGCTGTGACCCCCAGCGCCAGAACGGGCAGCGAAGCCAACCGAGCGAACCACCACTTCATCCAGCCGTCCGACTCTTCGCTCTTCAGGCTTTCGAACCAGTCGATGAAGCACACGATCGTGAGCGGAACGCCGAGCAGCACCACGCCCATCGCGACGATGGTTCGCAAGGCGTCGTTTGGCACGGCGCAGGCGACGCCAATGCAAGCCGCGATCGCAAGGAGCACGCGAGCGAGGCAACGGAGCGCTGCGGAAGAAACCATGGCAGGAGCATCGGCCTCCGCCACTAGGCGCTGTAGCAGGACGTGCATTGATCCAGGATCGAGTCACAATGCAGCGATCGCGGAATCTGCGGAAGCGTTCAAAAATTCACAAGAACCAATGCAGCGCTTCGTCGAGTGCTGTGCAGTAGTGACGTGCCCACCATCGACCAAGACTTTCGAAGTTTCGCCCGCAACGGCGACTTGAACGCGCTGGGCAGGGTCTACGACGAGTCTTCCACGGAGCTGTTCGCCCTCGCGACCAGGCTTCTAGGCGATCCCGTCGAGGCGGAAGACGCCTTTCAAGGGACCTGGCTCGCCGCGATCGAACAAGCGTCGTCTTACGATCCCACAAGGCGCGTCATGCCTTGGCTGGTCGGCATTCTGACGAATCGAGTCCGCAGAGCTCTGTCCAAACGAAGCACCGAACGCAAGCGCAACGAGTTGCTGCAGCGCACTGCGGATGCTTCGCCGCCGGTGACCAGTGATCCCACAGCGCTGCTCGAAACTCGCGAACTCGATGCTCAAGTCACCGAAGCCCTGGAGAGTTTGCCCGACGTCCTGCGCGTGGCTTTGGTGCTGCGGTATCGACACGGCATGGAGCCCGCGGAGATCGCGTTCGCGCTGCAGAAGCCGCCCGGAACCATCCGCTCCCAGCTCACGCGTGGTCTAGCCAGTCTTCGCGAACGACTACCCGCACACCTGGTGACACCCGCCTTCCTCGGCATGGTGCTCACTCCAGCTGCCTTGCCCGCCATTCGCGCCATCGTGATGGCCAAGGCCTCCGTACATCTCACAGTGGCAGCAGCATCGACCACCGCCACGGCAACGACCCTCACGGCAACCAGCACCACGCTGGTTCTCGCTCTCATGACCAAAACGACCCTCATCGTTGCCGGCATCGCACTCGCTGGAGTCGCCGGTTTCTTGCTTTGGCCCGATACGCCACCGGTTCCAAAACCGGATCCCGTAACACAAGACTCGGCGCATGCCCTTGCCGCACCAGCTACGGGAGCGCTCGCTTCGAACACCCGCGTCGAACCGTCGCCCACAACCAACTCTGCAAATCGGGTTGCCGTCGATCGCGAGAACATCGGCCGAAGTCTCGAAGTGTGCGTGACCCATGAGGGAAAGCCGGTGCACCGCGCGTTAGTCGCTCTCTTCGCGTCGCCCTACTCCCAAAACCCCTACCACGATGCACCTACCCTCGGGCAAGAGCGCGACTTCGTCGGAGCGACCTGTCCCACCGATGAGGACGGCATCGCGCGATTCGACCAACTCTGCGCCGGCAACGGCTATGCCAAAGTCGTGGGTGCCCGCGGCAGCAAGGAACAGAACACGCGCACCATGACATCCTTCAGTTTGAAGGACGACCAGTGCGTCCAGGTCGAATTGACGGTTCCCGCACCGAGCTGGATACGCGGCATCGTCTGCACCGAGACCGGATCGCGGCTCGCGGAGGCTGACGTTTGGATTGACGAGCTTCGTCGGCCCAAGGACGCAGCCCATTCCATCGCCAGAACCGAGGCGGACGGCACCTTCGAATGCGCGGTTTGGTCGGACACACTCATCGGCGCAAGTGCCGCAACGAGGACGCCAACCTCACGCGAAGTACAAGTGACGACGGGCTCCACCCACGAGGTGATCTTGCAGCTTGACGGCGGCGGCTCCACCCTGCGAGGAGTTGTCGTCGACGCAAATTCAAAGCGCCCAATCGGCGGTGCACACATCGTTCTTGGGGACAGCTACAAAGACCATCAAGGACCTCTCCGAATCGATGGTGCACGGAACGCAATCGTGCCATACCGGTTGGTCAGCGAAGCGGACGGAAGCTTCGAAGCCTCTGGATTGGCCCCCGGTCATCTCGCGGTGTTCTCGCGGCACGTGGGCTATGCCCAGAGCCGCATCGAAGTGGATCTGCCCTCAGGCGATGAGATCGACCTTCGCATTGAGATGTCGCAGGGCGCAACCTTGATCGGGCGTGTCCAAGCAAAGAAGCCGGTCAGACAAGTGAGCGTCGAGGTTCTCAGTCCGGACGCTGCGTCGCGCATCAAGATCGACGTGGAGAAGGACGGCACGTTCGAGTTGCGCGATCTGCCACCGGGATCCCATAGGGTCCGCGTGGCTGCACTTGGATCTAGCGGATGCGAGGCTTCTCTAGTGTTCGTTGCTGGCGAAACAACCGAGTGGAATCCGACTCTCGACTTGTTCCACAACGGTCTAGAGGGAACGCTCGTCGACGAGGGTGGACAGCCGCTCCCGGATTGGCGAGTCGTCGTTCACTGGGGTGACGGGTATTCCAGAATGTCTCCAACCCGCACCGACAAAGACGGGCGCTACCAGTGGTACAAGTTCAACAACCCAAACATTCGGTTCAGAAACCTTCGCATCTATCCGCCCGGCGAAGACGGCAATGACGGATATCCGAGCGAGTACCCTCTGATGGAGGTTCGCGACGTCGAGTCCGGCAAGGGCCCACGCACCATTGTCGTCCCGCGGGATCAAGTCCCCAGCGCGCGTTTGACTGGCGCCCTCAAAGCGGCCAAAGGTCGCCACACAACCTATCTCGCCCTGATCGGCCCCATGGGTTGCCGCCAGCTGGTGTCCCGTGACGAAGACGGCCGTTTCACTACGGACTTGCTGATGCCAGGAACGTGGACCATCGCGACAAACGCATACCCAAAAGATCACGCACTGCTTCGTGTAGAACTCCGCGCCGAGGAAACCAAAGACGTTGGCGTCATCGATGTTCCCTTGCAAACCCATGGCACGCTCAACGTGAAGCTCGACGCGTCGCCACGACTCGTGTCCCACGCCGCCGAATTCAAGGGCGAAGCAGCTCTCGAGATTGTGAATGCCGAATCCAACAAGTTGCTGCGCTGGGCTCAGCTTCACGAAGGCGACAACAAAGTCTCCGTCCCGCCGGGCCGCTACAAGATTGGCCTCGCGGGTGCGCCGGTCGCGCCTGACATGCAGACCGTTGAGGTCGCGCCTGGAGCGACGATCCAGCTGCGATTCGCCTCTCGTCCCGCCATGCTGCTCCATGCAATGTTCAGGCATCCGGGAACCGATCACACTCCGACCGATCTCACCATCGAGGTTGTGCAAGGCAACGCGAGATCAGCCGAACGAACCATCCAGCGACGGGTCGTCCCCTCCAACCAGGGCC
>CBESZZ010000329.1:0-5131 GCA_965534055.1 uncultured bacterium
AGTTCGAACTTCTTTCCGGGTCGGAGAAGTACGCCAACGCCGCCGCAACCGAGGCGACTCTCTATCCCGCGTGGCCACGGATGGTCGGGACGATGAAGGATTGGCTCGAATCCGAATGCGACCCACTCCTGGAGAAACAACCTGGGGTAACGCAGGCGATGGAGAGTCTTCGTAGTCGCGGAGACGCAGTTTCGGAGGATCACCCTGCGACGGACATGGAAGACGCGCCCGCTCAATCAACAGGACCTGGAACGGAAGCATCAGCCAGCAACTGGATCTTCCCGCAGGGACATGACTCGAAGCGGTTTCTACACGATGCGCTCTCAGTCTTGATGCAAAACCTCAATGAACTGCAGCTCGTGCAGCGCCCGTCGGTGGAAGCCAGGTTGATGTGGGCGGAAGCCATTACAGCGCTGACCCACAACCACCCGGATGCGTTGCTCACCTGGGACCAGGTGAGGGAGCAAGTCCACAACAACCCGCTCTACACCCAACCCGTGAAGCTTACGGATGACCACCTACTGGGCTTGGTACCGCTGGGAGAGCATCCAACCACCAAGCTGCAGGAGTTTTATCACCTCCGCAGCGCGTGGGACGGCACGTCCTCCCCAGCCTCGATCGTCATCCCAAGGCGCAGCGCGAACGGTTCGATCGTCGTTGGCGAGGATACCGGCATCGTGTTCGTGCTGCTGCCCGGCGGCACCGTGACTCTTGGCACTCCGGGAGCGGAAAGCCCTGAAGAGAACGAAGGCAGCTACACGGTATTCCTGCACCCCTTCTTCTTGGCCGCGCACGAGATGACTCAAGGTCAACTAGCCAGGCTGTGGACTCGAGACGCGTCGCTGCGCGAGCCGAGCCTCATCAACAAGAACGAAGGGTTCCCGGCGCAGCACCCGGTAGAAAACGTGGACTGGAACGAAAGCCACCAACTGCTGTCTCACCACATGCTGGTGTTGCCCACCGAATCACAATGGGAGTACGGCTGCCGAGGAGGCTCCTCGACACCATGGCAAGTGGCTTTGACCGAACTGAGGCACTTCGCCAATGTTTCGGACATAAGCACCCATGAGTATGAGGCGGGATGGCAGTACGAGGAATGGAAAGACAAGCACGTATTCCATGCACCCGTCGGTTCGTTTAGGCCAAACGACTACGGCCTTTACGACATGCACGGCAACGTCTTCGAGTGGTGCCTCGAGCCGTATTCCGAAGCCGGCACAGCGCGACAAGGCGACGGCCGACGAATCGCTGAGACACATTCCGGACAACGGAGCTTCCGTGGCGGCTGTTTCAGCGGAATGGCCATCGACGCCCGCTCGGCGACCCGCAATCAGGCCCCTGCCGGCGAGAAGGCAGTCCTCCTGGGCCTGCGCGCCGCCAGACTCCTGCACCCCTAGAGCTTCCGGGGCCGAGTTCGGCCAGCACAGCCGTCTCGTCGCCCATCGAGAAAAAGCTCAAACCCGGTGACGTGTTTTGGCGTTGTCAGGGGGAGAGGTCATAGGTGAGCCGGCGCAAGCACGGCCCACACCCGTCGATAACGCCTATCCAAGCCAAATCACGTGACCGAATCACACCTCCTACCGGACCCACGCCGGAGTTTCGGGCGGAGGCGACATGCGAAATTGCTGCCCATTTACCTGCTGCAGCAGGAGCAAGGGGATGTTTGGAGAGCCGGAGTTGGCGCGGAGCGCCTGGGTCGTAGCTGGAGTTTCGGAGGACGCATGGATCTCCCGAAGCTTGACACTGTGGCTTGGACCCCGCGCTGACTCCGCATTTTTTTTTCTGAAGCCTGCCTCGCACCATTTGCGTTTTGAGTGGTGCGACCCCGAATCTGAAACTGCGAACGGTCGCGGGTCTATCGCTAGTGCGCCGCGCGACCCGCGAGCCTGATTCTTCGCGGAGGTGTTTCGGAGTCCACACACCATCGTCCGAGCTGGGAAAGCTCGAGTGGAGGTGCTCAGCAAGTTTCAACGTGCGCGCATTCCGGGGGAACAACCCGTGCAGATTCTGCACGAGCCACCCCATGAATACAGCGCATAGCCCTCTGCGCACGCCCCTGTTGCGTTGCGCCTTCGCCCCCCAGCTCAACACGAGTCCGCACGGTGGTCTGCCACACCACCAGACCAGGATCGGTTGAATCATGAAAAACTCATGCGCATCCATCCCTGCCCGAAGCCAGGGACCCGCAAAACGCACGCTTGACGCCCTCCCACCACAAATCGCGTGCGTGTTGAGAGCCACGCTCGTCGGACTCGCACCACTCGCGAACTTGCTTGGCGGATCAATCCAACACTCGTCGCGAGATCTAGCGAGTTCGACAGACGTCGCGCCGATCGTGAGTTGCGAAGCACGCTGCACAGCGCGAGCTCGATGCAGACATCTCGTCGCCCCCTCGACATCGACATCGAACAGCCATGGGCCCACGGAGCCGAAGCCGCTGGTGGTCGAGTATTCGATCCGAGCTGGCCGCGTCGCCGGACGCCTCCTCTCGCCCGCGAAAGGACGCTGGCTCGACCTAGGGGCGTCAGCGCCAACCCTTGCTGAAGTCCTTGATCTCTGCAGCTACCTCAAGGTAGCTCGCCGGCCAGAGGACGACATCCATCGTCGGTTGGGCAGACAGGTGCTCGATCCCATGCTCCGGGAAGCTCAGCGTCAGACGGCGCAACCGCTGCCACACACCCTCTACATTCGGTCTGAAGGCGAACTGGCCCAGCTACCGTTTGCCACGCTCCTGGTCGACGACCCGCTAACGAGCAAAGTCGTTCTGCTGATTGAGCGCTTCAACGTCGCACGCATCGAGTTCGCTCGCTCACCACGGCCCGTCACGAATCACCGCGCATGCCCGACAGCACGCCAATGCGCCTTTTTCGGCATCGGCCTCCGCGGAGGCGACGCTGCGGCTCGAGCTCAATCGTTGCAAACTGCCGGCGATGCCACGCGCGCGCCGTTGCCCTACGCGATCAACGAAGTGGTAACAGTCGGACAACTCTTCGCTCATGGCCCCCATGAAACGGCATGCATCGCCCGAAACTTGCGGCTGCTTGATCCAAGACTTGAGTTCGCGCAACCAGAGAGCGTGGGTGGAGAATCGGTGCGCCTGGTTCTTGCTGACGACGCAACCAAGACAGCCCTGCTTCACGACTTGCTTCTGCGGGAAGCAATGGTCGTCCACTTCGCGGGCCACAGCAGGGCTTCGAGCGGAGCCTTCAACGAGCCGATGTTGATGCTCGCACGGCCGCCTTGGATGAACCAAGGGCTCAGCAGCAGCTACTTGACCACGAACGAAATTAGCCAACTCAATCTCAAAGCCGACCTTGTCGTCTTCTCTGCATGCGCGACGAACTATGGAGCTGCCGAACCCGGCACGGGAGCACGTGGCTCGGCTCGAGCAGGACTGCAGGCAGGTGCCCGCTCCGTCGTCGCCACGAGATGGTGCGTCGACGACTGCGAAGCCCAACGCCTCATGGTCGACTTCTACGCGCTCTGGACGCAAGGCAACATTTCTCGGGCCACCGCGCTGAGCGCGGCGAAACGCATGGCAATGAAACGGGGCGTACCGATGCAGACGTGGTCAGCATTCGTTCTTTGGGAAACCGCACCTCGCAACTCTCGATGGACCGGAACTCAATCACCGAACCTCCGAAACATCGCGCACCACGACCTGCAGATCCTGCACAGATCCCAAGAGTTCACGGAGGTTCGCCGTCACAACCTCGGCGATGTTGGAGTCTTGCGGACAACCCCACAACGCTCCGGCGTAGCCCGTCAGCCGATCTCGAAGGTCTCGGCGCACCGAGCCGATCGTCGGCATGGACGCTTGGCTCACTCGCCCAGCGCAGAGCACCAAGTACCCCTGGCGAGTCATCATGTATGGGCTCATGTCGAGCTTCGAACCGTCTTCCCGAACTCCAAAAGGAAGTTCGATCTTTTGATCTTCAAAAAGCAGGCTATCCGACCACTCGGAATTGGCCGACGTCGCCGATGGTCGAGGATGCAGCTGCTTCACCACCACCTCCGTGCCGTTCGAGTGAACGCCAAGAAGCAGGACATGGCACGCGCGCGTCAGATCCAAACGCACATTGAACTTGATCCCAGAACCAAACTCGCCGAGATCGACGCCACCAGGATCCGCACCCCCGCGAACGGACGCCGGGCGCACGTTCACGATCTCAACGCGCGCCAACACTTCTCCCTCATCAGCGCTTCGCTCCGCTTCGCTGTAGCCTCCCAGGATCAGGCTGATCAACACCGCAGCGGCAATTGTCGCCCCGACACCAGCACAGACGGCGAGCTTCGGCAACGCAGACCAAGCCCTGGCAGGTCGCTGCTCGGGAACCAACCCGTCCCAATCCAAAGTACTCCCCCACGCGTCCGCGGCTTGAAACTCGCACAAAGCCGCGAGCAAGTGCGGCTCAACCTCGAGACGAGCTTCGAAGTCGGTTCGCGCGTCCAACGGCAACTCACGGTCCGAATAGGCAACAAGAAGCGCCACATCGGCATCGCATAGATCTTCACTCTCGAAATCAACCAATATGGTGCCCCTCCAAACAAGCCCTCAATGCACGGACCCCACGAAAGACCCACACCCGGGTGGTATCAGGGTTGTCAGTAGGCAACTCTTCGTTGCATTGCTTTGTCGACCAGTTGTTTCCATAGCGCAAGAGAACCGCTTGACGGTGATTGCTTGGCAAATCATCTAAACAAGAGCTTAGAGCAGCTCGAAGTTCACTCCTCTCCAATGAGTCCATCCGCTCGGAACCAATGCACGTAGCCATGCTCGCGTCGACCGATTTGGATCGGCGATGCCTTTTCTGTTCCCGGAGATAGTCCTTCCGCGCTGAACGGTACCACCACCGCATCCATTTGTGCAAATCAATCCGTGGCTCTGATTGCCCACGATCCAACCGTTCGAGGACTATTTGCACATGGCGCGATGCAATGTCTTCGGCTTCCTCGCCTGAGAGTCGATGTCGGTTCGCTTCCCACGCCGCGACGCGAGTAGCAATCGCTGCGACTTCGCGTCGAGCATCCTCATTGCCTTCTTGGGCGACCGCCCACAACTTCAAGCCATCCTTTCTGGAGACGCAACCCATTCACTGCCTACGGTAGCCCGACTCGACGCCAAGAAACA
>CBESZZ010000330.1:0-5094 GCA_965534055.1 uncultured bacterium
CCGATGGAGTTTTGGTCAATGGCCAACCCATTCAAGCCGCTCGCTTGAGTGAGGGAGATTTTGTCGAGTGCGGCGGCGTGCGGATGCGCGTCGATGATGGCAAGACCCAGCCGGCACAAAGAACTGCGGTTGAGACCAAACACTTGGCTGTGAAACCGACACGGAAGTCGCCATCGCAGGAGCCAAGAGACACGCTTCCCGAAGCCGGACGCAGGCTCGGTGGTTTCCGCATCCTGGGCGTACTGGGCAAGGGCGGGATGGGCACCGTGTTCCGTGCGGAGCAGATCAGCCTAGATCGCGAAGTCGCCTTGAAAGTGCTGTCGGACGAGCGCAAGGCGGACCCAGTGTTCGTCGAACGCTTCCTCGCCGAAGCACAAGCCGCGGCCCGACTCCACCACCCCAACGTCGTACCCGTCTTCGACGTCGATGAAGATGAAGGCGAATACTTCTACTCCATGGAGTTGATGCACGGCGGGTCGCTGGAAGACCTGCTGCGCAAAGAAGGCCGCATGCCGGTGGAACGTGCGATCGAAGTCGTTCGCGACGCGGCATCAGGATTGGCCTACGCCGAATCCCTCGGGATCGTGCATCGGGACATCAAGCCGGACAACTTGATGCTCGACCGCCACGGCTCCGTGAAGATCGCGGACTTGGGACTCGCAGCCACGGACGCCGCCGCTGGCGGCAAGCTCGCGGGCACGCCGCACTTCATGTCCCCCGAGCAGGCTCTCCGCAAGAAGCTCGACCACCGCAGCGACCTCTACTCACTGGGGTGCACCTTCTACCGCCTCGTAACCGGAGCCACACCGTTCCGCGGAGCGACGGTGAAAGACATTCTGAAGGCACAAATCAAGGAAGAGCACGAGCCAGCGCACAAGGTTGAGTCGGGGATTCCCAATGAGGTTTCCGCGATCATCGACACCCTCCTCGAGAAAGACCCCGAGGACCGTTACTCAACCACCGCAGCGCTGATCGAGGATCTCAATGAGCAAATGGCGCCGGTCGCGCGCCGGACAGCGGCGTGGTCGCTAGCTTCCCTAGGGATCCTCGTTGCGGGTGGCGCGGTGCTTTGGGCGACGCTTCGCGAAACTCCGGAGCCCGTCGATCCGGAGACGATCGTCATCGAGAACGAGGATCCGGAGCAGGCTGCGGCACTGCGTGAAAGCAACGCGGATCGCGCGCGCCTCGCGGTCCTGGCTGGTTCGAGCAGCGGGTTGGACCGGGCCGATGCACTCGACGCGGTCGCGAAAGAACACGCAGACACCGAAGCAGCGAAGTCCGCGGCCACCATGGCCGGGGAGATTCGTGAAGAAGTCGCTGCGACTGCGGCCGCAGAGACCGCGCGCACGAAGCGAGTTCAAACCGCGATCCAGAACCTCACGGAACAAGTCGAAGCTGCGTTGATCGTTGCAACCCCCGCTGGACTGACTCCGGATTGGAACGCGATTTCCACGGCGATCACTGCCGCAGATCTTGGCAAAGAGACCGCCACCGATCCGCAGTTCGTCCAGGCCAAGACCAACGCCACCAAGCGGGTCCAAGAGTTCGTCGCAGCAAACTTGGATCAGCTGCGCAGCGAGATCACCCGTGCCACAACCGCACGCGATCCAGACGCGATGCGCACTGCGGCCGCCGCCTTGCTGCGGGTCACCGAAGGCGAAGCCGCCTGGCCGGAAACGTACCTGACGGATCGACCGGCTTCTGCCCAAACCGCGAGAGACGCAGGCGCCGCCGCCGATGCACTCGTCGCGACATTGGCGAACGAGCAACTCACCGCAGCGTGGGGTCGCCTCGACGAGGTCACCGCCGCGGACGTGGCAAAACAGATTCAAGCCGCTGAGTTCGCGGACGCCGCGGCGACACTGCGTCGATTCGCGGAAGGCGTCGAAGTCGAAGCGATCGTGAATCGCGCGCGCAACTTTGCCGCTGCACTTGAGTTCACATCACGTGCACAGCTCGCTCTGACGGCAGCGCTGACGCTCCTCCCGGAGAACTCGACTCCGCTGCAGATGATGCACGAGGACAAGCCCGGCACCGTCGTTGGTTTCTCTACCGAAGAGGGCTCGAACGGCAGCGTCCTTTGGCGCGCGGCCAGCGCGAAGCGCAGCGACGAACCCACGCCGCTGAAGCTTGATGAGCTGTCGTTCGCGCAATGGAAAGCGCTGTTGGAAACCTTCGCGTCGGACCCCAAAGCATCCATCGATCCGCTCGCCCGAGAAGCGCTCCTCGTCTTCCGTGCTCTGATCATCGAAACCAAGCTCGCAACGGACTACCTCGGCGGCCTTGATGCGGAAGCCCTGCAGAAAGCGTCCGCCACGCCGATCGACGGAACCCCTACCTCCACGATGGGCGCGACGGCCATCGACTGGGAAGTACTGGTCGCCGACTTTGCGCGCACCGCGGGAGCCAACCTCCCCGATTGGGCGGCACTGCTGCTCGATGAAGCCCGTGCGGGCGCCCTACTCGTTCGCGGACTGCGCGCTTTCAACGAAGAGCGGGATCTCGCGGCAGCGACGAGCCTAGAACAGCTCTTTCAGGATTTCCCGCACTCCTACGCCGTCGTCACGACTCGTTAGAAGATCACCTGCGTGAGAGTGGCGATGCGCGCGGGGCTCGTTTCGCGTGAAACTGCGGGGATGCCATTGCGAGGTCCTGGCTAGACCTGTCCACTTCGCTGTCATGGTGAACAAGCCCCGTCCCCCGCTCAAACAACGGGCCAAAGAAACCGCGGCAGTGCTGCTCGAACGCGCCGGCTCCAGACCCCGGGTGGCAATGCTGCTCGGCGCCGGTCACGCTTCGGTCGCCGGCCAAGTGAAGGACAAACACATCGTCGCGGACGAAGACCTCACTGGCCTGCATCTCGGCCGTGGAGGCTCGATGGTGTTTGGCGATCTTGAAGGCGTGCCGGTGGTCATCAGCGACGCACCGCTCGCGAGTTACGAAGGCGCCTCGGTGGAAGACTCCACCTTTCCGATCCGCGTCTTCCGGGAACTCGGCTGCGACACGCTTGTGCTGACAGCCGGAGCGGCGAGCCTCACCGCGCAGCTCGAACCTGGTTCCCTGGCTGTCGTCGAAGACCACATCAACCTAAGTGGCGTCCACCCGCTGCAGGGTCCAAACGACGATAACATCGGCCCACGTTTCCCCGACATGTCACGCCCGTATTCGGAGACGTGGCTCGGCGTGGCTCGCAGCGTCGCGATGCGCGCGAACATCACCTGCCTGCCGGGCGTATTCGCTGCAGTCCCAGGCCCAAGCCTGCCCACGCGCGCGGAGTATCGATTCTTGCGCAGGGCCGGTGCGGACCTTGTGGGTATGTCGCTCGTTCCTGAAGTCGTCGCCGCCGTGCACTCAGGCTTCGATATCCTCGCTCTAGTCGGAATCACTCAACAGGTGTTGCCCGATGATCGGACGCCGGTCTCGATCGAATCGATGCTCGATGCGGCAGAAGTTGTGGGGCCGCGCATGGCCAGTGTCCTGGTCGGATGCATCGCAAGCCTGTCGCCGTGAGCCGTGCCGCACTGACTCCGATTGCGGAGGTCTACCAGCAGGCTCCGCCCAAGGTCGCAGTGCTGTTATCTGGAACCGGACGCACTCTCCTGAACCTGCTGAACCGCATCGACGAAGGTTCACTACGCGCCAAGATCGTTTGCGTCATCTCCGATCGCAAGACCGCACCCGGGTTGGAGCATGCCGTCGCATATGGGGTCCCCTGCCATGTCGCCCCCCCCAAGAACACGTGGGAGTTGCTTGCCGATGCCACTCCCGACCTTGTGTGCCTAGCTGGCTACCTGCGACTCCTGCCCATTCCCAAAGAAGCAGCCAGCCGCGTCCTCAACATCCATCCCTCACTCTTGCCAGCACACGGCGGGCCAGGCTACTACGGATCAAAGGTTCACGCATCGGTACTGGCGGCGGGAGACGCCGAGTCTGGTTGCACGGTGCATCTGTGCGACCAGGTCTACGATCGCGGAGAGATCCTCGTGCAGCACCGAGTCCCTGTCCTGCCGGATGACACAGTGGACACGCTTTCAGATCGCGTCTTCGACGCAGAGTGCGTTGCGTATCCAGAAGCGATCAAGCTCTGGGTCGATCGGTTCGCTGCAGTTGCATCGGACCGACACGCATGACCGCCACGTGGGACGGACTGAGCAACACCGTCCGAAGCTTGGAACCAGTTCTCGTCACGGCGACAACGGCGACGGCTGACGCAGCGCGTCGAGAATTCGTCGTCTCCGGAGCGCAAGTCATCGTGCTCGCGGTTTCGTTTGTCACGACCCTCATCTGCGTGCTCTTTCACTACGAGATGATGACCTGGTCGCCGCGCTGGATCGCGCGCATGCGCTTGCCGCCACGGAGGCGCATCGTGGCGCTGATCATGATGCTGCTGGCCGCCCACGTCGTGGAGGTCTGGATCTTCGGCTACGCCTTCTGGCAGCTCGACCACTGGCCCGAGCTCGGCCAGCTCCGAGGCGCGTTCGAGGAAGGCGCCCTCGACTTCGTCTACTTCTCGGCGACTTCGTTTACGACGCTTGGCTTCGGCGACATCGTTCCGTCGGGCGCGATTCGCATCTTGGTCGGCACCGAGGCTTTGGTCGGACTCGGTCTCATCACATGGTCAGCGTCACTCGCGTTCTTAGAGATGCAGCGCGACTGGCCAAACCGCCCGGACGTCTAGCCTCGCGGCATCATCGCGAGAGCAGCGCGAAGAGCGTGACGAGGCTCAAGACGTCGAGTCGATTGTGCTCCAACACGCGATCCACAGGACCCGTGCCGTCGCGAAGCCAGTCTAGAAACGCCTGGGGCGCCTCGCTTCCTGGCAAGTCATCGTCGCGAAAGAACCCGAGTCGTTGCTCTTCCACCGTCCGCAGACGGACGTTGGGCAACTCCTTGCCGAAACGCCGTCGCGCCAGGTAGTAGAGATCCAGATGGCGGTCCGTGAGAATTGGTGCCTCCACCTTGTTCACGGCCAAGCGCGCGGCGATTCGATGCCGATCGAATGTCTTGCCGACGAAAGACACCGGTACAGGATGCCGCTCCATGATCGCCGCCAGGTGCGTCCACATCGCAGGCTCCTCAGTGAAGCATCGCAAG
>CBESZZ010000331.1:0-5079 GCA_965534055.1 uncultured bacterium
ATCGGCGGATGCTCGAAACCGCAGAGGCGGCTGGTCAGGTTGATTTGCGTAGCGAACGCCAGCCACCAGGCCGAAACGCCCCAGGACTACGGGGAGAGCCTCGGCCGGATCCCCGCCCTGTGACGCGTTGGCGGGCGCACCGCGATCCAGCGGATCGACCGCAGCAGCCCCGGGCGCATTTGTTCCTGATCCGTCAAGCGCGGGGCTGCACCCCGCGAGCAGCCCACAAAATCCGGCGATGCCGAGCCAAAGCCCCGCCAGGTGGCTCTGGGGGCGAATCCAGGTCTGTCGTCCGCAGCTCAAGTACGATGCGTGGGTCATGATGGCCGGAACGGTAGCGAGTGGCTGCGGTTCGATCTTGGGGCCAGCGGCGGCGGTCCGACATCCAGGCAGGCCCCATTCTTTTGGGTTTTTGTGGTTAGGAAGCTGCCCCAGGCCGTAGAGCCGCACGCATCAGTCGCAATTTTGCTGCTGGATCCCGCCTCCTACCCAGAACAAACGACCCCATGATTTCACTCCGGACACTGTCCGGGGCCGTTCTCCTCGGCTCGCTGACCCTGTCCTCCGGCCTGATGGCTCAGGACATGGATCCCGAGAAGATGAAGAAGAATCGCGAGGATAAACTCGCGAAGCCCTTCGCCAAGAACGCCCCCTGGTTGCTCGATCTCGACAAGGCGAAAGCCGCTGCGAAGGAAGGCGGCAAGCCGATCTTCGTGTACATGACGCGCTCGTTCGCGCCTTGACCACCTTGCATTCAACTGGAGGGCAGTTTGCTCTCCACACCTGAGTTCAAGGAATTTGCTTCCGACAGCGTCGTGCCGTTTATGCACGTCACGTCGATGTTCGAAGGTGAACCCCACCCGAACATGCTCGAAGAGATGGGCGGCCGCGGCTGGCCCACCTTCCTGGTCCTGGACGCCGAAGGCGAAATCCTCGCCCGCGACCCCGAGCCAACCGTCGATGGTTTCCAAAAGGCCATCAAGACCGCCAACGAGTTCAAGGCGCTGAAAGCCAAGTTCGAAGGTGGCGCAACGGAACTGGAAGGCGACTTGCTGCTGGCCGAGCTGAAGCTGGGTCGCACGGACTTCGCGAAAGCCAAAAAGGCATTCGCTTCCGTGAAAGCGAACGAGAAGGTCTCAGCCGAGAAGAAGGCCGAAATCGATCTCGAGCTCGTCAACATGGAAGTCCAAGACGTCTTCATGAACGCCAGTTCAGAAGACGACGTGGCGAACGGCCTGAAGCCGCTGATCGCAGCGAACAAGGTACCTTCCGATCCGAACATGGCGGCGAACTACTGGTTCTTCGCCTCGATGCTCGCAGCCAAGAGCGGCGACAAGGATCTGATGGGTCGGGCGATGGCCGCAGCCAAGAAATTGGCTGCCGACGACGAGTCGTTCGGCCGCCTGGTCGAAGCCATTGAGAGCAATGCCAAGGACCTCGAGGAAGGCGATGGCGAAGAAGCGGAAGAAGAGGTCGTCGAAGTCGAAGAAGACGGTGACGGCGACGGCGACGGCGGCAAGTAGCCAACCGTCGGTCCGCGAGCGGTTCTGCGAGCATTCCTCGCAGAACCGCCCCGGCCAATCGCCCGCGTGACGCGCAACCGCGCCAGGGCGCCAAACAGCACTGCTGCTGAATCTCGCTGGCAGCCATGCCCGCCATGCGGTTCAATCGAACGATGGACGCGTCAACCCAAGCCACGTCGGACCACGAAGATCACGCCAAGTCCGGGGATTCGTCTCCGAGTTTGAAGCGGCAGGTCACCGGGCAGCCGATGTGGATGAAGCTCGTGCTAGGCCTTTGCTTCCTGCTGTTGGTCGGCGGAGCGATTCTCTACTTCACCGCGGAGAAGCCGATCCCTGCCGGATCCAACTCGTTGGACAGCGGCAGCAACATGCGCGGCGCCAGCCTCAACCCAGCGGCGTTCGGCACGGAGAATTCACCCCCCGCAGAACCAAGTTCCGCCGCCGAGTGGTCGCCGATCATGCTGCGGCTGGGATTCAGCTTCTTTGCCGGATTCGCGATGGGCTACGCCCTGCGGACGTTCTTCAAGCTCGTCCTCATCGTCGCGGGAGTTCTGATCTTGATCTTGATGGGCATGTCGGCCGTCGAGACTGAGAAGGGCCAGCTCTTGGTGATGAACTGGGATGCCATGGGCACTCTCTTCGACACGTTCGTCAGTCGCTTGGGCCAAGAGGCGGGGAACATCAAAGAGTTCATCACCGGCAGCCTCCCCACCGCCGCGCTCGCCACCGTCGGCCTCTACGCCGGCTGGCGCAAGCGCTGAAGCAAGCGGCGCCTTTCCCCGCGCCGCACCGACCGACCGACCGACCGACAGCCGAATTCGCGAGGGTTGCATGCAGCAACATGCATCGCAGAATTCTCCTGCGTCATGGCAATCTCGCCAGAATCGAGCCGACGGATCGCTTGAAAGGGGTGGGAATCACCACACCCGTTGAGAAGCCGTCTCGGAGCCCTTTCCGCAGACCATCTAGGAGCCCCATGCAACCCCAGCCCAACCGTTCCAACGTCCGCCGAGCCCTCGCTGCGCTGGCAATCGGAACGCTCGCCATCACGCACGCGTGCAACGATTCGGACCCAGCGCGCGGTCAGGACTTTCCCGATCCACGCGACTTGCCGGCGAAGTTCGTGCACCCCAAGGGTGACATCACGATGGGCCAAGAGGTGTTCCGCTTCGAAACTTTCGGCAACCAAGGCTTCTGGACAGACGCGATGCAGCTCCCGCAAGGATTGGCAGCGGCAAATCTCACACCGCTCCAAGCTCTGCAACTCGGCCTGCACGTCAACTTCGACGCCCTGAACCAGCCGACTCAAGCCGCACTCGGTGACGCACTCACGATGGTAAACAACGGTGCGGACCCGAACACCACGGCGTTCGGCGATCCGGCAGTTACTCTGTCCATGATCAATCAGAACGCCGTGATCGGCGTCGTCACGTTCGATCCCGCCGGCGTTCGCAAGCCAACAGCGAACTCCGGCTCATTGGATCTTGGCGCGGGCGACAAGGTGGGCGTGAGCTGCGCGCTATGCCATGCGATCACGGACGACAGCATTCTGCCCGCGAGTCCAGCGCTCATGACACGCGGATCCGTCGGTAGACAGGTCGACGGCCCCACGCCCCACGGCCTCGATGTCGGCCAGATTCTGGCAGCCGCCAACCGCACCCTCGCCTACTACCCGATGCTGCAGTTGCAGTTCGACACCTTGAACAACGCGACAATCGGTCGCGGTTTCGCGGGTCTTAGTACAAACGGAACCACGACACCTACGGAAGCAGATGCGGATGCCTACCTGACTGGCACCGACGCACAGGGCAATCGCTTCTATCCCGTCGGTCAGTTCGACGCCTTCCCAGACGGCATCGGCAACCCGCTGCACATCGCCCCGCTCTTCCGCACGGATCTCTCCGCGCCTTGGGGAATCGACGGGGGAGTCGCGATGCTTCAGGACTTCAACAACACGGTTTTCACCGTGAGCCTGGACCCCACGACACTGCTAACCACGGGTGGGCGCGCATTCCTCAACGCGATCGCCGGCGGCCTCGGTGATGAAATCGCCGCGGACTACGAACAGGTGCTCACCAGCATCGGCATCAACGTCGCGACCGAGACTCCCTACATCACCGCAGGGGATGGGCTACCGCCAGGAACGATGCTGTCGACGGTCGGTCTCCGCGTCGACGACACGAGACTCAACAACCTGAACGGCTATCTGGACACTCTGCGGGCTCCCCCGGCCCTGCCCGTGAATGCCACGCTGCAATCGCGTGGACGAGAGATCTTTCGGACGCTGGCGAGCAGCGGCGGTGCGAGCTGCACCGAGTGTCATCAGACCGATCCGAACCGCTTCGTGCCGCCGAACGTCATCCCGATGGCCGGGATCTATCCGGGCTACGATCCTGCACTCATCGCGCAGCGCGCGCTGCCACTCAGCGACATTCAGAACTCGGGCGGTGTGAATCCGTATTTCGACGACCGCATGGTTGTGCTTGATGCCACCCGCGGCGGACGCGGTGAGGTTCGCGGGGTTGCGCTACCGCTCCTGCTCGACTTGGCGCGGCGGACGTCGCTCCTCCACGACGATTCGATTCAAGGAACCTCCTTTGACGAAGCCGCGGATCTCCTGATGGACCCCGCGCGAGGCCCAAACGGAGCGCACCCATTCTACGTCGCCAACTCGCTGGACCGGCGCGCCGTGATCGAGTTCCTGAGGGGCCTGCAGACTCTGCGGCCGTCGCTCGTCCGTGTTGATCCACCGCGTTGAGTCTTCCCGGAGGGACAATGCTCGGCGTGCTGAACCCGCCGCCTAGCCATCCCTCGGCTTGAAGCCCATCTACCCGGAATCGACCGGGGAAGAATCGACCGAGGCAGGGTTCGGCGATTCGGGAGTCAATCGACCGACGTCCGACTCACGTCCTCGGAGCCAGATGGCCTGCCGGACGCGCCAGGCGTCGACCAGCGGCTCCAAGAGCTCCTTCAGGTCCTCGTTCTCGAGCAAGAACTCCTGGGCTAGCTCATCGGTCCGCGCCATGAACAGGCGCCAAGCCTCCATGGCGTCGCTCAGTCGCTCCAGACCGCTCTCTTGGCGCACCTCGTTCTCGGTGGACGGGTCGGCTTCCCGAGCCTCGGAACTGGATTTCGGCGATGAAGGAAGGTCGGCCATGCGAATAGAAAGCGGGAGGTCTCGCCCAGGCGAACAGAGAATCTCTGCAGAGTTTCGAAAGCTTCTCCGGAACGGCTCGGGCAACGGTTTTTCGGGCCCCTCCGGTGGAACCGTGCCTGCCCCGCAGCTCGACCTCTCGACCAGCTCCTGCCGTATTGTGCGGTGCGCAACCAAACTCGATCACCGCACCCAGGCAAGGCGGTTTCGGCTGAGCTCCGCGGGTCGCTTACGCTGCATCGCGTGACTGATCCCGCTTCTCCCATTCAGGTTCCGACCCTCGACGCCTTCCGCGCTGCGCGCCGTGCCCTGGGTGATCGGGTTCGAACCACGCCGTCCTGGCGCTCGGACTTTGGCCGCAACCTTCACGCTTCGGGCATCAGCAACAACGCCCCCCCTCAA
>CBESZZ010000332.1:0-5069 GCA_965534055.1 uncultured bacterium
GTTCGACTTGACGGTCGCGGGTGCGATGAAGTCGTATTTGCCGCCACAGCCCAAACCGGTGAAGTCCAGGGCGTAGGTGGTTTGCCACTTCCAGAAAGGACTTTCGAAGTGGGAGCCTTCTGCGGAAACGCAGTCGGGGTTCAGGTCGAGGTTGAAGTCGCCGCGCTGCGCGGCGATGCCTGAGCCTTGGTTTGGTTGCGAGATGATCGAGATGTCAAACCATCCAGCACCGCCATAGTTGTCGTTCTTCACGTTCGCGCCGTAGCCCAACTGGAAAGAAGGACCGCGTCGAGTGATGTCTAGCTGCGCGCCAGCGAAGTCGCGGATGCCGGTCAGGGTGCCGATCGTCGAGGTGTAGTAGTACCAGGTGCTCGGGTCGATGGGGCCACCGTTGGCCGCGTAGGACGAGTTGAAGAACGATTCGAGCTTTGGGCTGTTCGCGGGTGGGGCGAACTGGAAGCCGCTGAAGTCGACTGCGACGTCGAATGCGCGGCGGCTGTCCGTCTTGGAAATCAAGCGGCCGGTGAACCGTGCGGTACCCGTCGCGGCGTCTTGCGTGAGGCGCCCATCAGAATCAAACAAGAACATCTCGCCAGTGTTCCACCACATGGCGTGGGTGTTCCCCCCGTTGCGGAGCGCGTCGTTGACGACGGCGCGGGTCACGTTGGATGTCACCGGGATGGTGGGGTTTTGCGCATGAAGCGCAGTTGCGACAACGCAGGTGGTCGCCGCGGCGAAGGTGATCTTGGAGAGCATGGGCATCTGGTTCTTCGAGGTTGTGCGGCCCGAAATGGTCACCGCGTCGAAGAGTACTCCGTGCTTCTGGCCGAGAGCGCGTTGGGGCGTTGGCTGGGGCTCTACGTCTCATTCCGAGGCGCCCGCCGCTGGAAGCCGCCTGGTTCGCGGCGTGCAGACGGCATGGACTGCGGACTTCGACGCGCGTGTCGAATCTCGCGTCCGACCCCATAACGCAACACGGGGTGGAGACCGCAATGGTCTCCACCCCGTGTTGTGGGATCTGCAGGCTAGCGTGTGCTAGCTGTCCGAATCGCTGGTCTTTGAGTCCGCGTCGCCGGCCTGGACCGCTTCGATCTCCGGCTTGGGCTCTTCGGGCCGTTCGTTCCACTCGAAGCCGATCGTCTCCGGGTCCTTCATGTAGGCGCGGATGTTGTGGGCCTTCTCGCGGTTGCCGCGCAGGATCTCTTCGGACAGCGGGTCCTCGAGGTAGCGCTCGATGGCACGCTTCAGCGGTCGCGCACCGAAGTCCGCGTGGAAGCTCTTCTCGATCAGGTAGTCGAGCACGTCCTGCCCGGTCTCCATGTAGAGGCTCTTGGCGTTCATGCGCCCGTAGAGCTTCGCCAGCTCGATGGTGACGATGCGCTCCATGTCCTCTTTCGTGAGCTGGTTGAAGACCACGAGCTCGTCGAGGCGGTTGATGAACTCCGGACGGAAGTGGCGTTCCACCTCGGCGTGGATCATCTCGATCATCTTCTCGCGACCGGCTTCCTTGCCGCTCTTACCGAAGCCCAGGCCCGTCGAGTTCTTGATCAGGTTGGCGCCGATGTTCGACGTCATGATCAGGATGACGTTGCGGAAGTCGATGTGTCGGCCGAACGAGTCGGTGAGACGGCCTTCTTCCATGATCTGCAACAGCATGTTGAAGATGTCTGGGTGGCCCTTCTCGATCTCGTCGAGCAGCACGACGGCGTAGGGGCGTCGGCGGACCTTCTCGGTCAGCTGGCCGCCTTCCTCGTAGCCCACGTATCCCGGCGGTGCACCCACCAGGCGGGACGCGTTGTACTTCTCCATGTACTCCGACATGTCGATCTGGATGATCGCGTCTTCGCTGCCGAACATGAACTTCGCGAGGCACTTGGAGAGCCACGTCTTACCCACGCCCGAGGGGCCCAGGAAGATGAAGCAGCCCATGGGCCGCGATGGGTCTTTCAGGCCGGAACGCGAGCGGCGCACGGCTTTCGCGATTGCGTGGATCGCGGCGTCCTGGTTGATGACGTCGGCGCTGAGCGCTTCCTCCATCTTCAGCAGGCGCTCGGCTTCGGCTTGGTCCAGGCGATGCAGCGGAATGCCGGTCATCTTGCTGACGGTCTCGGCGATGACTTCTTCATCGACGATGCCGCCGGTCTCGTTGGCCGACTCGCGCTCACGCCATTCCCGCTGCACCTGCTCCTTCTTCTTGTTCATCTTGAAGGATTGGTCCCGCAGGTCGGCGGCGCGCTCGAAGTCCTGGTTGGCGACAGCTTCCTCTTTCTCGATGTTGAGGCGAGCGATCGCGTCGTCCATGTCCTTGAGGTCGGGCGGCTGCGTCATCGAGCGGATGCGGATCCGCGCGCCGGCCTCATCGATCACGTCGATGGCCTTGTCCGGCAGGAAGCGCCCAGTGATGTAGCGGTTGGACAGCTCCACCGCTGCGGCGAGCGCGTCGGCGGTGTAGCTCACGCGGTGGTGCGCTTCATACTTGTCGCGCAGGCCGGCCAAGATCTCTACGGCTTGTTCCGGCGTGGGCGGCTCGACGTTGACCGTCTGGAAGCGACGCTCGAGTGCGCCATCCTTCTCGATGTACTTGCGGTACTCGTCCAGGGTCGTAGCACCAATGCACTGCACCTCGCCGCGAGACAAGGCTGGCTTCAGCACGTTGGAAGCGTCGATGGCGCCTTCTGCACCGCCAGCGCCCACCAGGGTGTGGAGCTCGTCGATGAACAGGATCACGTCCTTGGCGCGGCGCACCTCGGTCATGACTGCCTTGATGCGCTCTTCGAATTGGCCGCGATACTTCGTGCCCGCGACCATCATGGCGAGGTCGAGCACGACCAGTCGACGGCGACGCAGCAGCTCGGGGACGTTGCCCTTCACGATGTTCTGCGCGAGACCTTCGACGATGGCGGTCTTGCCGACACCAGCTTCGCCCAGCAGCACTGGGTTGTTCTTGGTTCGGCGGGAGAGGATCTGGATGACGCGTTCGATCTCGTCGTCGCGGCCGATGACCGGGTCCAGCTTGCTCTCCTTCGCGGCTTCCGTCAGGTCGCGACCGAACGAATCGAGTGCGGGAGTCTTGCTCTTCCCGTTGCCGGTACCGGTTCCGCCGCCGCTACCGCCGCCAGCGCTCATGGCTTCGCCGCTGTCATCGTCGTCCGAGGAACTGTCCGAGGCGCCGAGGAACTCGAGCACCTCTTCGCGCACGTCGTCCAGTTTGACGCCGAGGTTCAGGAGCACTTGAGCAGCGATGCCCTCATTCTCCTTGATCAGACCCAGCAGCAGATGCTCCGTGCCGATGTAGTTGTGGCTGAGCTGGCTGGCTTCCTCCATCGACAGCTCGAGCACCTTCTTCGCACGCGGCGTGAAGGGCAGCTGACCCATGGTCACCATCGAGGGACCAGTCTTCACGATCTTCTCGACCTCGTGCCGGATCTTCTCCAGGTCCACGTTCATGTTCTTGAGGACGTTGGCGGCGACGCCACTGCCCTCTTGAACCAGTCCGAGCAGGATGTGCTCAGTGCCGATGTACTCGTGATTGAACTTCTGCGCTTCCTGCCGCGCGAACGACATGACTTTCTTGGCGCGGTCTGTGAAACGATCGAACATACATTGTCTCCGGTTGCCCCCCGCCCGGGGGGTAGTTGTCTAACCAGCTGATAGGCCTAGATCGGCTCGATGCCTGCTGCGGATTGACCGCTCCCGTGGCTTCGTCCCAGCACCGGAGAATTCAATCGGTGCTGACAGCCGCTCGGGTTGCCCTTGCTCAAGCCTCTAGGCGCCGTGCGGAGGGCGTTCTACGACGTTGGGTTGCTGGATGGCCAGGCAAGAAAGTGCAGAAGATCGCCCTTGGATTCCAGCGTGGATCGGGCGTGAACCGCGGCGAATGTCGCCAGGTCAGTCGGCTCCTGGCGGTTGCTTGTCCGCCACGAGGAGTGTTCGGGTCAGTTCGGCGCGGCGCGCATCACGTTCCTGAGGCGTCATTTTCGCTCCAACGGTGCGCTGCAGGTGCGCTGGCTGGGTGAGCAGCAGGGCGCGGTTGAGGGTCTCGATGTCGAGTTCTGGCAGAATGCCCTGCTGAACGCCGAATCGCAGGGCGGAGAGCCCGGTCAGCGCCTCTTCGCTGGACAGAATCCGCGCGTGGCGCAGCAGGCCGTCGGCCCGGTGCACCCGATCCAGGGTCCGTTGGCGGCTGTCGCCGCGCAGCAGGGCTTCACGCACCTTGCGTTCCCATTGCAGAATCTGCGTGACCGCAGACTGCACGTCCTCCAACAGCTGTTGCTCGCTGCGGCCCAGGGTGACCTGGTTGCTGACCTGCCAGAAGTCGCCCAGTCCACGACTGCCTTCTCCGTAGAGCCCGCGAACCGCGAGATGGATCTTCTGGGTGGACGTGTTCACCTTCTCCATCTCATCCGCCCAGGAGAGCCCGGGGAGATGCAGCATCACCGAGAGCCGAAGGCCCGTGCCGACGTTGGTTGGGCAGGCTGTCAGGAATCCGAACGACTCGGAAAATGCGTAGGGCAGTCGCTGAAGCAGAGCTTCATCGAGTCGCTCTGCTCTGGCATACGCGCCTTCAAGGCTGAAGCCCGAGGCGAAGACTTGCGCGCGGACGTGATCCTCTTCGTTGACCATCACCGCCACGCTTTCTTCCTCGTTCACGGCGACGCTTCGTGCGCGTGTGCCGTGGGCGTGATCGCGGCTGATCAAGTGCCGCTCGACGAGTACTTCGCGATCGATTTCTTCGAGCACGCCGAGGTCGAGCACCCGCAGGTCTTCGCCGATCGCTTTGTCTTGCAGTTCGCCGCGCACTAGGCCGGCGATCTCTTCAGCTTCGCCGTCGTCCATGCACGTGGAGAAGCGGAAGCCATCGACGTTGCGCGCGAAGCGCACGCGGGTACAGATCGCGAGGTCGACGTCTGGACCGCGGCCTGCAAGCCACGCGCCCAAGCCTTCCCGATCTGGGAGTTTGGACTCAGCCATCTTGGTCCTTCCCTTCAGCGTTCTTGGTTTGTGATTCTTGCAGCGTGTTTAGGCGATCGCGCAGACGCGCCGCTTCTTCGAACCGTTCTTCGGCAATT
>CBESZZ010000333.1:0-5066 GCA_965534055.1 uncultured bacterium
CGCAACGCCCGGAGAAGAAGAAGGCGGCGACGGTGGTGGTGAAGCCGGTGGCGAACCCAGCGAGCCCGGCGACCCAAACGATCCAGAGTCGGAACTGACGCCCGAAGGCTTGGGCATCAAGATCAACATCAACACCGCCAGCTGGCCTGTGCTGCGCTGTCTTGTCGATCGGTCGGAGATCTCCGACTCGGTGATCGAGGCGTTGCTGCGTTACCGCAACGAAGAGGCCGAAACCGAAGAAGAGGGCGGCGAACAGAACTACGACACCCAGCTGCTGCTCGGTGAAGAGCCGCAGAAGCAGGTGTTCGCGGATCTCGCCGCGCTTGAGGAAGTCGAGGAGTGGGCGAACCTGGCCAATCTCGAGGCGAAGGAGAAGTTCCTCTCCATGCTGACCACCACGTCAGACGTCTTCACGGTGCATCTCGCCTCGATCTTCAAGCGCAACGAAGAGCGGCGCGTCTACGTGATCCGCAAAGCGCGCACGATCTTCCGTCGAGAAGAAGGCGGCGATGCTGGGGCAGTACTGATCCCACTAGGCCCCATCCTTGAGGTGCGTCACGGCGTGCGAGTCATGCCGATCGACTTCCAAGATGAAGTGGACTATGGCTCGCAATACCTCGAGTCGGAGATGGACTACTTCGCGCAGGAAGAACGCATCTGGGATCCCTTCCGTCTTGAGTTCTATATGACGGAAGAGCACCGAAGTCAGTTCTTCGAGCGACGCTGAGCGAGCGATGGATGCTGCGGTCACGATCCGAAGGGATCGCGCTGCACCGCGGCTACATCAGGCGTGAGCCAGAACGACGTCGCGGAACCGGTCGAACAAGTAGAGCGAGTCGTGGGGGCCCGGAGCTGCCTCGGGGTGGTACTGCACGGAGAACACCGGCAGTTCGACGTGCTTCAAACCCTCGACGGTCTTGTCATTGAGGTTCAGGTGCGTCACCTGCACCGCGTCGGGGAGCTTCTCGGGGTCGACCGCGAAACTGTGGTTCTGCGCGGTGATCTCGACCTTCTCGGTCGTGAGATCCATGACGGGGTGGTTGCCGCCGTGGTGCCCGAACTTCATGCGGAAGGTCTTGGCGCCAAACACCTGGCCGAGGATCTGGTGGCCAAGGCAAATGCCGAACACTGGAACTCGTTCGACCAGGTGACGCACAGCCTTCACGGCGTAGTCCACGACGACGGGATCGCCGGGGCCGTTGGATAGAAACACGCCCGCGGGATTCAGTTCGAGTACCGCTTCCGCGGGGGTCTGCGCGGGAACGACCTGTACGTCGAATCCAGTCTCATACAGCGAGCGCAGGATGTTGCGCTTCGCGCCGAAGTCGTAAGCGACGACCAATGGTCGTGATGCTGTGGTCGGGCTCGTCTTGTTTGCGCGATCGTCTTGGTGGTCGGCGAGCGCGGGCGAGAACGGCGACTCGTAGCCCTTCGTCCAAGACATCGATTCGCGCAGGGTGACCGCGGCGACGTGGTCGGTGTCGCCGACGTGCGGCGCGCTCTGCAGGCGTTTGGCAATCTCAGCTACAGCCGTGTCCATGTCCTCGGTAATCGCGCAGCGCTGTTCGCCGGTGCTGCGAATCTTGCGAACGATGGCGCGCGTGTCGACGTGCTCGATGCCGGGAATACCGTGCTGTCGCAGGTAGCCCGATAGCTCACCGCCCGAGCGGAAGTTGCTGCTCCGCGTCGCAGCCTCGCGAACCACGAGGCCGGACAGGTGCACATGCGAGGACTCTTCGTCTTCACTGTTCACGCCGTAGTTGCCGATGTGCGGCTGCGTGAGCAAGACGGTTTGGCCGCGGTAGGAGGGGTCGGTGAGGATCTCCTGGTAACCCGTCATCGACGTGTTGAACACCAGCTCGCCGTGGTTCGGCGCGTCGTCTGTGTTCGCGCCGAACGAGCGGCCGACGAACTCGGTGCCGTCTTCCAATACGAGTCGGGCCGGAGGGCGCGACTGCGCGGCGCGTGCTCCCTTGGGCAGGTCGCGTCCTTGGGCTTTGGGATCGGCGGGGGTCGTCATGGCGGCGAACGCGGGCAGGTTAGCGCGCCGGCGCGTGGGGGACAGGGGGAACCCCCGCGCGGTGCGAAATCTTGCCGCGACGGGTCTAGGGGTGGCTGCTGGCCTTGTTGCGCTGGTGACGGGCATGAGACCGCACCGCACATGCTGTCTAGCTAACTTCTCGCTCTAGCCCATTCACCGCCAAACGGTTGATCTGCGCGGCCATGTAGCCGGCGCCGAAGCCGTTGTCGACGTTCACCACCGAGGTGCCCGCCGCACAGCTGTTGATCATGGCGAGCAGGGGAGCCAGACCCTCCAAGTGCAGCCCGTATCCAACGCTTGTCGGGACCGCGATGAGTGGTCGATCGATCAATCCCGCCAGCACGGACGGCAGCGCACCTTCCATCCCCGCGATGGCCACGACGCACGCGGCTTCACGGATGGAGTCCACCCGCTCCAGCAGGCGATGCAGGCCAGCCACGCCGACGTCGAAGTGGCGTTCAACCTGTGCCCCGAGCGCGATCGCTGTAACCGCCGCTTCTTCGGCGACCGGCAAGTCTCCGGTTCCCGCCGCCACGATGGCGACCTGTCCGATGGGGTCACGTGGTTTGCGATCGACGTGGATGCAGCGCGCGCGCTCGTGGTGCTGCGCCTCGGGGAGCACGGCGAGCACCGCATCCGCGGTGGCTTGGTCGGCGCGTGTCATCAGCACGCGAGGCGCCTTAGTCAGGATCTCGACGGCAATCGCCGCAGCTTCCTCGGGGCGTTTGCCGGCGCAAAGGATGACTTCGGGGAATCCACATCGGTTGGTGCGGTCGTGGTCGACGCGGGCGAACCCCAAATCGGCGGTTCTCGGGTCTTGTGGCTTGGGTGTGTTGGGCGTCACGTCGGACGTTGTAGGTGAGCCGGTCCGGCTCGCCTAGTCCGGGAGTGATCGGACCAAGCAGCGTCTTGAGTACGCCATGGCGCACTTCACCTCGTTGCCCCTCGAATCCTCCCACACTAAACGTTCGGGCTAGCCCGCTTCTCTACCGCATCGCCGCGGTTGCCTTGGCGTCCAGCGTCAGGCCGTCGCGCTCGCCGCGCGCCAGCTGCAGGCTGCCCAGCGCGGCGATCATCGCGCCGTTGTCCGAACACAGGTCGAGCGGTGGAAACACCTGATGCAACCCGGACAGCACCGGATCCGATGCGAGACGTTCGCGAAGCAGGGTGTTCCTCGCAACGCCGCCGCCAATCGCCAGGGATGCCGCACCGGTTCGCTCGACCGCTCGGCGGAGCTTCGTCACCAGCACGTCGACGATGGCTGTTTGATAGGAGGCCGATAGATCGGCAACCATGTCTGGAGTCAGCTCGGGCATCGGGCGGGTCAGGCCCGGGCCGCGCAGGTGATAGAGCAGCGCGGTCTTCACGCCGCTGAAGGAGAAGTCCAACGACTCGCGATCCAGCAAAGTGCGCGGCAGTTTGACCGCTTTCGCGTCGCCGTTTTCGGCAGCAGCCTGAATGGCCGGACCACCCGGGTAGGTGAGGCCGAGCAATGCCGCACCCTTGTCGAGCGCTTCGCCGGCCGCATCGTCGCGCGTCGTGCCGAGCCGCTCCGTTTGACCCGCTGTTCGCGCTAGCCACAGCGCGGTATGGCCACCGGACGCCACCAACACCACGCAAGGCAAGGGCAGGTCCGGATCCGTGGCGAACGCCGTGTGCACGTGGGCCTGCACGTGATCGACACCGACGAGGGGTAGATCGTGCAGCCAGGAAAACGTCTTGGCTGCGGCCATGCCGACGAGCAAGCAGCCCACCATGCCCGGTCGGTTGGTGACCGCAACGCCGGTGAGATCCGATGGGGCAACGCTCGCGTCGTGCAGTGCCTGTTCGACAATGGGCAGGATGCGCGTGGTGTGTGATCGCGAAGCGATTTCTGGTACCACGCCGCGGAAGCGTTCGTGCAGCGCGGTCTGTGAGTGGATCGCGTTGCTCAAGACCTCGGTGCCGTCGCGCACGACGGCGGCGGCGGTTTCGTCGCAGGAGCTTTCGATGCCAAGCACGAGCTGTCCCGGAGTGCGGGCCGAGGTTGCCGTCATCGACCGTCGCCGACGCCAGCAGCGGCCGGCTCGTTCAGCTTGGCCGCGCCCTCGTCTTTTGGAGGTTCTGGCGAGTCCGTTTTCGCTGGCGATGACGTCGTCACAGAATCGGGCGTTGATGGCCTGCCGTCGACGAGCCGCTGGGCCTCGGCGAGCGCCGCGGCAAGTTGCGCGTCTTCGGTTGGCGGCAGGGGACCGAAAGGGATGCCTTGTTCCGCTGCCAAGACTTTGACTGCCGCGAGGTCAGACCGGCTCGGCTCGTTGCTTTCTAGGCGTCGCCGCACGAGCCGACTCGCCTCCGGTGTGAGCTTTGCCTCGACGTCCGGAGCGATGCCGCCGTCCTTGCGCGTGCTGCGTCCGGGACGATGGTCACGGTCGATGCTGCGACCATCCGGCGTGTAGTAGCGTTCGGTGGTGAGCTTCAGCCGGAAGTCGAGGTCGGTCCAGCGCAGGATCTGGTTCACGACGCCCTTGCCGTAGGTTCGATCGCCGACCAGACGTGCGCGCTCGTGATCCTGCAGCGCGCCAGCCAAGACTTCACTGGCGCTCGCCGATCGGGAGTTGACCAAGACCACGAGACGCAGCGCGGCTTCCGGTGCATCGCCGTGGGCTACATCGATGGTTTCGTTCTCACCGTTGCGTCCACGGCGGATCAGCAGCGCGCCGTCCGCGATGAACTGCTGGCAAACCTCAAGACATTCTTCGAGCAGTCCGCCGCCGTTGTAGCGCAAGTCCAGGACGAGGCATTGCAGCTCTTGCCCATCGTCCGCCGCAACCGCTATGTCTTCGCGAAGCAGGGCCAACGCGGCGGTCAACTCCTCGGGAGTCGTGCGGTGGAAGTCGCCTAGATACGCGTAGCCGATGCCGAGCTCGGGATCGAGCAAGCGGATCCAGCGGACGCTCGGCTTCTGCACCGAACCGCGTTCCACGTCGATCTGCGCTTCGGTGCCGTCGAGGCGAGCGACCCGCAGCGTCACAAGGGTGCCGCT
>CBESZZ010000334.1:0-5061 GCA_965534055.1 uncultured bacterium
CATGGCGTGTCGCGGATGGCGCGTCAAGGTTGTTCAACGTTGCCGCGATACCGCGAGGAGACAGCGGCAACCGGCCGTGCAGGGTGGCTTCGACGAGCGGTTCGACGACCGTGCGCAGTTGCAGTCGCTCCGCGCAGCGGATTAAGTCCGCGAGCGAATGGCCGTCCGTGGCCAGATCTGTTCGTAGGGCCATCTCGACGCTTCTGGCGATCGTTGGGCGCGTGCGCAGGGTGGCCTGGTGCAGCGCTGGATGGACGCTCACCGCGTGCACTGCATCCTGGGCGATCCGTGGATCCATAGCGTTCATAGCTGCCAGCAGATGGTCGAGTCTCGCGAGTTCAGTCGGAGCTGCAAGTAGCTTCGAGACGTGGCGGACCAGCGCGTTGGCGCGGCGTGCAGGTCCAAGGCTCAGCACACTGCGCAAACCTCCGGCGGTCAGATGCATGGTTCCGCCGGGGCCACGCTTGCAGAACAGCAACACCTGTTCCCCGACGAAGCGCTCGCTCAGCGCCCGCGTGCAGCATCGACCCTTTGGTTCGATCAGTGTGATGGTTCCGCCCGTGCGGCCTTTCAGATGCGAATTGATCGAGAACCGAACCGATGTCATCTGCGTCTGGGCAGTTGCCGCACGCGTCTCTCCCCGGGCCGCAACATGGGCCACGGTGATCACGTCACTGTTTGCGGCGAGCGCCGACAGCGTTGACGCACCCTGCTGGGCGCCAACAACGCCTGTGAACAACAGGGCGGCGAGCCCGAACATGGTGTGATTCATCATCGCAGCACCAGCCGGTGGTTGAGGTATGCGGCGTTGAGGTCGCGGAACACGTAATCCAAAGACTGCACCGTGTCGTAGCCAATGGCTGTCGACATCACGTCCCCGGCAATCGAGAATTGGTTGTGAAGGCTGTCGTCGCCGTGCAGACCGTCGGGAGACTCACCCGGCGCGACCAGGCCAACCGAATGACCGATCTCGTGGGCAAGAACGACGCCCAGAACCGTCGCCCACTCATCTCCAGCTTGATAGATGTCCTGCCACCGCGCCCGCTCTAGGGGCGTGGCGAGGTTCCAGTCGAAGTCCGGATCAAGAACGACAGGATCGTGTTCGTGCAATCCTGCGGGCGTGCCACCGAGTGCGGGCATCAGTCGTTCGAACGTGCGCGCGAATCGTGTGCGGAAACCGGAACCGATCTGGCTTTGCAACCCGAACTGGTAGAGCACCAGTTCGGCAGGGAAAACGCCGAGTCCCGGTCGGGTTGACGTATTGCGCTCGTTGGTTGCGGTGTTGTTGCGATCGAAGTACGCGCGCCCAAGCACCCCGGTTGAAGCATCGCCTACGACGCGATCCAAAGGCCCTTCGGGGTCGAGACCACCGACGGCGATTTGAGTGTGGCCTAGTCCGAGCGGCTCGCGATCCGTGAATCGCAAGGCGCTCGACTGACGGTCGACTGGAGTGCCGTCTGCGGAGCGTCCAAAGAGTCCGTGCGCTTGTGCGAGGACGCCTGCGCGAAGGACGGCTTCTAGCTGGTCGTTGAAGCCTCCTGGATCACCGGCGGCCAGCAAGCCGAGGCGGATGAGATCATCGCGAAAGTCCGGCGTGCCGTTCGAGTCGCGGTCGAGATCGAACCGAGCCCAAACAACCTGAGTGCGCTCAAACGGGATCGACGCGCTGGACGGAGCGATGACGGCGAACGAAAGCGTCGTGGATTCACCGATGTTGCCAGACGTGTCCGCAACCCGAAGTTTCACCTGCCAGTCGCCGGGGGTCAGAGCAACCGCTTGCGGTAGGCGCATCCGCGCATTGTCGCCCTCGAACTTGATTTCGGCGAAGGTTGCGGCCGCGTCTGGCGAGGGACTGGGTCCGGTGAATTCGAATTCGGCGGTCGAGAAGTCCACGGCTTCCCCGGAGCGATCCTTCACCACGGCGTCCAAGCTGAACCCCGAAGGCGGCACGTGCTGGTTCGCTTGCCGAGCGACTTGTGCAGTGTTGAGCGCCAGCTCAACGATAGGCGACACGACATCCACGGCGCCAAGAGTTTGAAAGTCGTGGTCGACGGCGTCGTTGAGACCGCCACCGCCAAGGTCTAGGACGCCTCGGGAGCCGCCCTGAACGTGAAAGCGGTATGTCGTGCTCGAGTCCCAGTCGCTGGTCGGAGTGAACGTCACGACGCGCCCGCCGCGAGTGAGCGTTGGCGTGCCTGGCACCGGTTGACCCAGCCCATCCAGGACGCGAACAGTGTCAGCGTTGACGGTCTCTGGTCGAAGCGGCGCACCGAAGATTGCGACCGGCCGGCTGCCCAACGGCACGGTTGCCCCAGGCGTTGGATGAACCCAAGGAATCTCCAACGCATCTCCGTCGCCGGCGACGAACGTGAGACTTACGTCGTCAGTCATTGTGTTCCCTGCGCGGTCAAACACGCCCGAAGGACCACCACGCACCGTCAAGGTGTATCGCGACCCGGCGATGAGCAGGTCCTGCGGGGTGATCTGGATCTCGAAGCCGTTGGCTTCCAGCTCGGCTAGGATCGGAATGCACTGTCCACCGTGATCTTTCAGAAGCACCCGGTCCTGCGAGAGTGCATCGGGGTGCAGGGCTTCTGAGAACCACAGCTGCGGCCGCACCGTCGTCGGAATGCGCAGTGCTCCATCGAGCGGCTCGGCGGTGAGCAGGGCCGGAGCCGAGGAGTCGTTGCCTACCAAGAACCTCACGTCTCGGGGCGCCGCCAATGCGTGTCCCGAACGATCCGCAAGTGCGCCCGCGTGGTCACGCAGGGAAAGTGTGTACTGCCTGCCCTGGAGCAACGGCTGGTCCGGCATGAAGTGGAGCGTCGCCAGATCGGGTGAGGGTGCAGCGGTGAACGGCACGATGTTGCCGTCTTGGTCCGTCAGGGAAACCGAAGACGGTTCCAAACTGAAGGGGTCGATTGGCTCGTCAAAAAGCACGGACACACCGCAAATGGGGGATGATCCCACGGCGTTGGTTGGTGGCCACGTGTTGATGGACAGCGGCGCAACGTCGTCTGTTGCTGTGCGGAAGCCCACGACTAGATCCGCTTCGAGGGAGAGGCCCGCCGCATCCCGTAGCCCATTGTTGCCAGCAAGAATACGGAGCACGAATGCACGATCGCCAGGCAGCGTCGCTCGTGGCTTCACGAGAAGCTTGTTGTCGACCAATGCCAAGTCCATGGGTTCGTCGGTGCCGAATGCATCGAAGAGTTGCACGGACTGCGAGGTCAGCGAGTCGGGATCGAGCGCTTCGGAGAACGTGACTTCGAGCGTGCCGGAGCGATCCACGTTCAACGCTTCATGGGCAGGGACGCTTGCCAGCACTAGGGGCGCCATGTCGTCACGCGTCGAGAATCGCACGTCGACCTGCTCGTCGAGGATGCGCCCGGTCGGGTCGCAAGTCAGTGCAGCGAACCGAAAGACGTAATCCGTTTGACGTTGCAGTGCAGTTGCCGGATTGAATCGCACTGTCTGGCCCTGGCTCTCGCGCGTGAACTCCCCTTCGACGCGCGCCAAGATGGGCTGGCCCTTGCGATCCGCGCGGAACAGCCCCGTTGTAGTGTCTTCGAGGCACTCGGGGACGACCGTGCCGTCGAACTGAAACGTCAGAGCGGCATCCGGAGCGAACGTCGCCGATCCTTCGACTGGCTCGGTGGAGAGGAGGTGCAGCCGAGCGGTCAGCGAAGCGTCTTGACCTGGGTCGCCGCCACTAAGGTCTCCCGACGATTGTCCGCTGCCGCACGCGGTCCAGAGCGCCGCCAGAATCCACGCAGCGAAGCGAGGGGTTCGGGCCGGACCCCTGGCCCGCCCCCGCTGTGAATCTTCGCTGTACATTTCGACGCTTTTTCCCACGGTGTTGCACCATGGATCGGCGTCTGCGGGCCCGAGATGGAGTCCCGATGTGAAGCGCGACGCTGCGTCGATGTGAACGCTGGTTCACACCACAGCTGCGCGATTTGTTTTGCGGCTTGCCTGGCTGTCGGATTTGTCCGCAGTGGGACCGGACGGGCGGCGCTATGGCGGAAACGGCGCCAGGCTCAGAGGTGCCATCTTCGCCGCGAAGATTGCACCCCTGAGCCTGGCGTTGAACCGACTTACTACGTGTTGCTCTAGCTGCAGCCGCTCGTCGCGCCGCAGGAGACGCATTTCAAGCAGGTGCCGTTGCGCACCAGGCTGAAAGTGCCGCAAGCTCCGCAGGGATCGCCCTCGTAGCCCTTCATGCGGGCTTCGGTAATCTGCTTGTGCAGTTTGCGGGCTTCAACCTGCGTGGAGGCGCGGCTGGCATTCGCCTGCGGCTCCACCAAGGTTGTGGCGGTTGCGCCGTTGCCGTTGCCATTGCTCACCAGTTCCAGCGACTCGCCAGGATTCATGCCACGGCTACGCGGATGCAATCCATCGTCTTCATGCCGGGACTGTTCGGTGTCCGGAAGTTCATCTGGGTGGACTTCGCGTTCGGACACGACTTCCTCCTCGACGTAGTCCGGCGCGTGGCCTTGGCCCAGCGTGGTGTTGCGCAGGTCCTCGGTGCTGACCTGGCTCAGGTCGGTGCGGTCGAGGTAGCTGATGGCCAGATCGCGGAACACGTAGTCGATGACCGAGGTGACCATCTTGATGTGGTCGTGGCCCGACACCATGCCGTTGGGTTCGAAGCGGGTGAACACGAACGCATCCGTGTATTCCTCGAGTGGAACGCCGTGCTGCAAGCCAAGCGAGATCGCAATCGAGAAACAGTTCATCAAGCTACGGAACGCCGCACCTTCCTTGTGCATGTCGAGGAAGATCTCGCCGATCGTGCCGTCCTCATACTCGCCAGTGCGCAAGTAGATCTTGTGACCGCCCACATTGGCTTTCTGGGTGTAACCGGCACGGCGGTGGGGCAGCTTGCGTCGCTTCGCGAGATACCGGTGCACGACGCGCTCGGTGATCTTCTCCGCCACTTGGGCTACATCTGCCGAAACCGATGCGGGAACCGCCCGCTCTTCGGCAGCTGCGTTCTCCGCGACTTCCTCGTCGGTGTCCTCGATGCGCAACAAGAAGGTCCCCCCCTGCTTACGGGCG
>CBESZZ010000335.1:0-5061 GCA_965534055.1 uncultured bacterium
GCACGCAGCGTTCGACCTGGTTCAGGGCGGGATGTCCTGGTCTAACGGCGTCGATGTGCGCATCGGCGAGTGATCGCGGCACAGCGACACCGCGCGCTCGCCCACCGGCGGCGCGCAAACGCCCCACGCCGGCAACGCCAACAGGGGCCTGAGGCTCGTCGCGCAGCACCCAGGGGAGCTTCAGACCCCTCGCGCCTGCGCGAACCGAAGCCGCGGCGCTAACCTTGTGCGCCAACGCTCATGCCGCGCAACCTTGGATGGATCCTGCTGACGCTCGTCGCACTGGCGATTGGCTACACCCTCTGGTCGCTTCTCGCTTCCGGTCGATCCCCGATCGTCGAAGACGCAGAATCGCACCCGGTGTCAGCGAATCCTCGGCCCGCTGCCGAGCCCCTCAAGGGTCCAAGTTCCGATTCGTCGCTGCAACGCGAGATCGTCGAACACGAACCAATCGATCCGTCGAATCGGGCGGACTCGGACGACTCGGACGAACCGGACGAACCGGACAAAACGCAAACCACGCCCTACACGATCCACGTGCAGGCAATCGACGCAAAGGGTTGGCCAGTCCCAGCCGCCAAGATCACGGCGGGGCGGATGCGAGGAGATTCCGTCGATCACAGTCGACCGCTAAAGACCGCGACCACTGACGACGTGGGTCGCCACTCGCTGGAGCTTCACAACGAACCTGTTTGGCTCGAGGCCGCCCACCCAGACGCGGGAAACAGCGATCCGAAGGAGGTTCGCTCGCACCTCGCAGACCGCGAAGTCTTGCTCACGCTCATCGAGCCCGTGAAACTCCAGGGTGTCGTGCTCGCGGGAGACGGGCAGCCGATCAGCAAGCAGTTGGTGAACCTGGATCGCCTCGATGGTTTGTCCGATGAAGATGCGAGCGCCCGGACCGATGCAGAGGGTCGGTTTCGATTCAACGTGCGTCCACGCACCACCTACGACATCAACGCGAAGAACGGATCGGAGACCGTCCATGTGTACTGCACGCCTGCCGTGGACGAAGCCGCGCAGGTCGTGGTGCGATTTCCAGGCCAGTTCAGACTTCGCGGGACTCTGCTCGATCCGGAAGGCACTCCTGTGTCCGGGGGGACCGTCAGGTTTTGGCAGATGCTCAAGACTCCCCCGCGAATCGGAGAAGCAGCGGCGGAGCTGGGCTCCGCGAAGACGGACAAGCACGGCGCATTCGAATGCAACCTGTCGCATGCAAGCGCCTATCGGTTCATCGCCAGAGCACCGGGCCACATGCACTCGGACATGCTCGAACTCGTATTCCCTGGGCCGGATTCACCCGTGACGCTGTGGCTGAGTCCGGCAGCTGAGATCTCCGGAGCCGTGCGAACTCTCGACGGCCAACCGGTCGCCAACGCGATTCTAAAACTCCGCCCCGAGAAGGGAGCAGCATCGCATCGACACGACCAGCCCCGCGCGCATGATCGCTTTGGCGCCGTCGAGAATTCGGTGAGCGATGCGCTTGGGAGGTTCTTGTTTCCTGAAGTGCATCCGGGAACCACCTATGAACTCATCGTCCAACCAATCGCTGAGTCCCCGATGCGCGAAGTGAGGCGCTCTGGTGTTGCGGCAGGAATCCGGGGATTGGAAGTCGTGTTGACGGCCGCGGAAATCGCCGGCGCGCGCATCGATGGGCAAGTCTTCGACCTCGACGACAAGCCGGTCGAACTCTTTGAAGTCTTCCGAACGCACGGAGGGAAGACTTCGCGTTTCGCCAACGGCAGCAAGGGTCGCTTCAAATTGGAAGATCTGGCGCTCGGACAGCAGTACGACCTCATCATTCGCGCCGAGCACTTCGCCAATCAACGACTGCAGCCGATCATCGCGACGGAAAAGCCCGCGAGCGTGGTCGTCAAACTTGGCTCCGAGGGATCGATCCTCGCGCGGGTAGTCGACCTGCGTGGGGAATCGATTCACGGAGCGTTGGTCGTCCTCCTACCGCAGTCTTTCTCGCTAACACGCGGGGGTTTCATGCCCCAGCACACAAACGCCGCTGGAGAAGCCCGCTGGCCGAACGTCCAGCCCCAGCAGTATCGAACCATCGTATTTCGCGACGGGAGCTTTCAGGGCGAGCAATCCATCTTGGTACGCCCCGGGAACCAAACCCGCGTGGAGCTGCAGGCCCGGCGCTAGCAGGCCAGATATGGAGGCGCCCAGCCCGATTTCTGGCTTCGCTTCATCGACCCCAGCGATTCCACCGATAATCTCCGCACCGATCATGCCGAGAACCAAAGAACAGATTGCGGAGCTGAACGCACGCGTCTCCGAAATCGACAGCTGGTACCACCGGATCGACCTCGGCGACGGCGTCGAGACGCCGGGCCACTTCCGGATGGCGGACTACCTCGCGCACTACAACTTCCCCGAGGACATGTCCGGGATGCGTGTGCTCGACGTGGGGGCGAGCACCGGCTACTTCGCCTACGAGTTCGAACGTCGTGGCGCAGCCGAAGTGGTCGGCGTTGAGTTGCCCAACTGGGAAGCCCACGATTGGACCCCGCGGCAGCGCCGCGAGCTGGCCAAGAACAGCGATCAAGAGCGTGACCTCATCGATCGCGAAGTCATGCTCGACGGTTTCACGATCGTTGGCGAAGCGCTGGGCAGCAGCCGCGTGAAACGCGTGTTCAAGCCGATCTACGACCTCACGGCAGAGGAGCTCGGGACGTTCGACATCGTGTTCTCCGGCGCGATGTTGATGCACGTGCGCGATCCGATCCTCGGCATTCAGCGCATGCGCGAGTGCTGCAAACCGGACGGCCGACTGATCGTTTCGATCTCCGCAGCGATGAGCGACGCGGACGGTCCCCTGGCTAAGTTCGTCGGCGAGTGGAACCAATGCAACTGGTGGCAGATGAGCCCTACGTGCTTGGATCACATCCTCACATGCTGCGACTTCGGCACCATCGAGAAGCGAGACACCTACACGCTGAAGGATGTGACGGAACAGTTCGTCGATCCGACCTACGTCTGCCACGCGCTGCCGCGCAAGGACTGAGCATGGTCACGGCGACAGAGTTCAGCGAACTCGCGCTCGCGTTCGAAGGCACCGAGGCTGGCTCGCACATGAAGCACCCGGACTTCCGCGCGAACGGGCGCATCTTCGCGACGATTCATCCAGGCGATGAGCGTGCGATGGTGAAGCTCACGCCAAGCCAGCAGACAGCAAGCCTCGCAACGCACGGCGACTCGCTCGAACCGGCGTCCGGGGCATGGGGCAAGCAGGGTTGCACCATGGTTCAACTCGCGGACGTCGATCGTGACGCGGTGACCGCACTACTGGCCGACGCGTGGCAAAACGCGATGGCCGCGCCCACTCCACGCGCTAAGAGCAAGAAACCGAAGTAGCAAATGGGCCCCTGCGGCGAGTCTCCGGCAGTCTAGAGCTGCCAGAGACCGTGCTCGATGCCACCCAGGATGTAGATGGCGAAGGCCCCATGGCCGGGAATCTTCGTCGGAGGAAGGGCAACTACCGCGCCCGACGTTTGAGCCGTCTGAACCGCAGCGTCGATGTCCTGAACCAGAGTGTATGGCCGCACAACGGGTTGCTCCGTTTCACGCATTGGCCCACGCACTCCGATCAAACCTCCGCCCCTCAACGCTGCGGTCCGGGCATTGCCCATTCCCGGATCTGGGTTGTTGAAGCTCACGCCTTGCGTCTCTTCCAGTACCCGGCATGTGGCATCCACGTCGGGAGTCACAATCTCAAGGTATTGGACCGGCACGACATTGCCGCTCTGCTGCACAGCTTGATCGCGATGTTCGCCGGGACGGGTCGACGAGCAGGCAGCAGCGACTAGGACGAGCCACAAAGGGATCGAACGGTTGATGAATGAAGTCATTTTTCGGTAGGGATTTGAATGAGGCTGCCGCACGTGTCGTCAAACACCGCAGTCACGACGGTCCCGTGGTCGACGGGCGGCTGGGTGAACTGCACATTGATTCTCATCATTGGGGCTTCCACGCTCTCACAATAGGTAAGCCGCAAATTGCATGTCAATAGCGACAACATTGCGAACTCGCATCGATAGCGAACCTCGCCAAACGCAGCCGGCCAAGCACGCGTCCGCAACCGGGCCGCCCAGGCCCCTAGTGCGCGATACCCTGATCGCATGAAGCTCTTAAACGACCTCAGACTCCCTCCCGGCGCCTACGAAAACCGCGACGGCTACGATACCGCAAGGGCGTTGCGGCGCCGCGGGCGCAGGCAGCGAGTGCGCAACGCACAGTTTCGGCGCTGGCTCGAAGCTCTGGACGAGGAGCAGACCGAATTGGAATTCGTCGTAGAGGTTCTCGCCGAACTGCTGATCGAGCGCGATGTCTTCTCCAAGGAGGATCTTGCCAGCAAGATCCTCGCACTCGGTGCGCAGCAAGCAGGTCCTGGCAACGCGAACGACGGGTCGAACACCGAACGCGGAACCAACGCTCACTGAACCATTGCACGGCACGGATCGTCGACGACCCCGACTGCGCCGTTCGGCAACCCACACCGGCATCACCTCATCAGCCGCCTACTTCTCGGCCTTGCGTGGCAACATTTGGTCGCGCTGCGCCGTGTGCCACGCGAACGACGCGATGATCGTTGCTGCTTGCTGCAGATCGTCCGCGACCGCGTGGTCCCAGTTGTCCATGTTCGAGTGGTGCGTGCGGGTGGAGTACGCCACCGGGTCTTGGATGAACTGGAAGCCCGGCAGGCCGACGCGATCAAACGCCAGGTGGTCCGTGCCGCCCGTGTTGTCCGGCGTGATCGTCGCCGCATCCAGATCGAAGAACGGCTTCAAGCAGTCCTTGAAGAACGGCCCGACGTCCGTGTTGCCCTGCAGATAAACGCCCCTCACGCGGCCGGTGCCGTTGTCGAGGTTGAAGTAGCCGGCGAGCTTGGCGTGCTCAGGCTTCGGTTCGTCGGCAGTGCCAAAGTGCTCTGCGACGTAGGCGCGCGAGCCCATCAGACCTTGCTCTTCGCCGCTCCACAGACCGATCCGAATGGTCCGACGCGGAGCGTGGCCGTGGTCCGCGAGGTGCTTCAGCAAACGCATGGCTTCC
>CBESZZ010000336.1:0-5059 GCA_965534055.1 uncultured bacterium
ATAACCACCGCCCTGGTCTGGCCCGAGCACCAGCTTGCCAGGTTTGACCGCCGCGAACGCTGCCGCCACGGCGGCTTCGGGCAGATCAGGGGAATCCGTATTCCGCACGGCGACTTGCTCCATGCCGGCATCGAACTGCTCTCGAAACGCCGCGCGGAGTCGCCCCCACAGGTCCGCGCCCCGTTGTGCCCGGAGCGCCAATCCGTCCGGCACGAGCTCACGGAGCGAAACGAACTCCAAGCCGGCGGCGCGCCCGTCCGGCATCAGGCCGTAGACGACCGGAGTCCATCGCTGGCTCGTGGCCGCGTCGACCGCGCGACGGAACAAGTCCCGGAGAAACCCCGAGTAGAGCCCGGCGGCCTCGTGTGGGGTCAGGGGCGGACACAGCCGGGTTTTCACCTGGCCGGGGATCGGGGCCTTCGCGAAGTAAACCAAGGCTCGATTCGTCGAACCGGTCGCCGTCTCACTCGTTGTTCCCCGCCGATCGTCCGAGTTCGCGGGAGTCTCCGACCCTGATTGCGGCGTCATGGGCGCCGTCCTAACCTGCCTGCGGCAACCCTGGCAAGACAGGCTGCCTGCAATTCCTCAAAGAAGCACCACTCTCCCGACCTCGGTTCCCAGCTCCGCGGCCCAGCTCCTTGGGCGGCATTTTCACGGTTTTCGAACGCCGACGTCCGTCGTCATGACCCACCCCACCCGATCTTCCGTCCCCGTCATCCTCACCGCAGCGATCGCTCTCGCGAGCCTCGGCAGCCCGACTCTCGTGCGCGCCCAGGAATCGGAGCAACAATCGCAGCAAACGATTGCCGCGCGCAAACAGGGCACGATCTTCAAGCGCGAAGTCGACGGTGCAGTTCGTGGTCTGCGGCTCGCGGCCTCCCAAGGCGGCAACAAGAGCCAACCACTGGGCGACGGCTCTCCGGAACTGACCGCCAAGATCCTCACCGCGCTGGGGCACTGCCACCGCTTCTATTCCATGGCCGACGGCCCGGTGGTCCGGCCCAGCTTGGCCCTGCTGTTTGAGAACCGCCGAAACGACGGTTCCTTCGGCACCGCCGCCGCAAGCCCGGTGGACGCGCAGCGCACGACCGCTTGGGTGCACGACGCACTGCAGACCATCGGTCCCAACGCCTATGCCCAGGAGGTCAAGGACACCAAGGCCTGGTTGACCGCGCAGGGCATCGCCTCCACACCCTTCACCTCGCGGCTGGACGAAGCCCGCGTGCAGATCGCCAACGGAACCCTGCCGCAGGATTTTGGTGCTGAGGCCGCCGATCGTTTGAGCGGTTTGCTCCGCGGCCCGGCTCTCGACCACGCGGCCGTGACCGAAGAGCTGCTGACGGTGGTCATCGCGCAGATGCTCAACCGCGAGCTGGACAATGGCGGCGCGGTCGCGAAGCCAGCAGCGGCAGCGCCTCCATGGGCCAAGTCGCAACAACGCGGCTTCCGCTTCCTGCTGCGCAAGCTCGACGATGGCGTCGTGAAGATTCCCACGGGTGGCGGTTCGTTCGCCGACCCCGGCATGACCGCCATGGTGCTGTCCGCACTGCAGACAAAGCCCAAGTCGCTGCGGTCGAAGGACGAAGCCAAGCAGCTCGACCAAGGCCTTTCCTGGCTCTTGGCGCAGCAGAACCCAGACGGCTCATTCGGTCAGCAGGCCGTGAACTACACGACGTGCGCCGCAGTCATGGCGCTCAAGACGCTGGACAGCATCCCAGTGAAGGCCGCCCTGCAGCAGGCGCAGCGTTATATCCTGGCGATTCAGAACACCGAAGACACCGGCTACGCACAGAGCGACCGCGATTACGGCTCGATCGGGTACGGCTCGGATGAACGCGGTGACCTAAGCAACCTGCAGTTCGCGCTTGAGGCACTGCGGGCAACGGGCCTGGACCCCGAAGACGAAGCGTTCGCTAAGGCAATCGTGTTTCTACAACGCACGCAGAACCTCGAAGAGGTCAACGACTTCAAAGGCATGGTCCGCGACGGCGACGGCAACCGCGTCGAGGTCACGTCCGGCAACGACGGTGGCTCCGCCTACTATCCCGGCAACTCCCCCGCCGGCTACGTGACGCTGCCGGACGGCAAGCAGGTTCCGCGCAGCTACGGCTCGATGACTTACGCGCTGCTGAAGTCCTACACGATGGCCGGTCTCGACAAGGACGATCCGCGGGTGAAGGCCGCAGTGAAGTGGATCAGCACGAACTGGACGCTCGCGGAAAACCCCGGCGCCGATCCCGAGCTCGGCGAGAAGGTCAAGTTCCAAGGGCTGTTCTACTACTACATGGTCTTAGCCCAGGCCCTGGACATCGCCGGGATCGAGACCGTTCTTCCGTTCGGCCCGTTCGGCGATCCACTCGATCCGCGGCAAAACCCACTCTTCGACGGAGTCCCGCCGATCAACTGGCGAGCGAGCCTCGCGAAGAAGCTCGCGATGATGCAGCGCCCTGACGGTTCCTGGTTGAACACCGAGAACGGCCGCTGGTTCGAGAACCTCGACACGCTGTGCACGGCCTACGCAATGGTCGCCCTTCACCGCGTCGGGTCAGGCACGACGAAGAAGACCGGCACAACGCCGGACAAGAAGTGACGCAGCCCTGGCCGCAGCCGCTACCCCGCGCACCGTTTTGGTGCGCAGTGGAGGACGCAAACGGATCGCGACGCATCGCGGTCGTCGACCCCGGCGCGGGCCCCATGGAGGGCGCCCGCTGGACGCTGCTCGAAGCGGAGCCCCATTCCCGCGGCCATGAGCGCGAACTGCTCGCGAGTGAGGGGCTCAGCGCTGCGGCACTGAAGGCTGCACTCGCCGGAGGCACGGAGCCCCTGCCAACCGACGCGCCGACGTTCCTGCCACCCGTCGCCGAGCCGCGCAAGATCATCTGCGTCGCCAAGAACTACCTCAAGCACGCCCAGGAGTTCGGCGCAGAGCCGCCGGCAGCGCCGGTGTTCTTCGCGAAGCTCACGGAGACACTGATCGGCGCAGGCGCTGCGATCGAACTGCCGCGCGGCGTGGATTCACGCATCGACCACGAAGCGGAGCTCGCGCTCGTGCTGGGCTTCGACGACCCCGACCGCCGCGGCCGCAAGCACATTCACGCCGCTGAAGCGCTAGATCTCGTTGCCGGCTTCACCATCTGCAACGACGTCACCGCACGCACGCTGCAGGGCGAAGCCCGCAAGCTGCAGTATCCGTGGCTGCGCGCGAAGTCCTTTGACACGTTCTGCCCTATTGGCCCCTACGTGGTGCCACGCGATTCATGGCCGCACCTCGAGGGTGCGCGCATCACGTGCACAGTCAACGACGCGATGCGCCAAGACGCGTCCACCAAGGACATGGTGTTCGGCATCCCAGAGTTGCTTGCGTCGCTATCGACGATGACGACTCTTCGCCCGGGCGACATCATCGCCACGGGCACGCCCGAAGGCGTCGAACGACTGCAGGCAGGCGACATCGTCACCGTCAGCGTCGAAGGCTTGGGCACCCTGGAAAATTCAGTGATTCGTGAAACCTGAGCCAACGGTTCGCGTGGCCTGGACGCCACGCCCTCTTCGGCTCACCACCCAGAGCACATCATGAAATCCATCTGCTTGCTCAGCATCGCGCTCTCCCTCTCCTCCGCAGCCTTCGCACAACAGGGCAAGGCCAATCCTCCGGTGGTAGATCAGCCGCTCCTGCTCACCGATTCGGTAGTCGAAACGATCCAGACAGGGCGAGCAGCCCCAGCGGAACCCGGCTTTTTCTTCCTGGAGCCCGGCGGTCATGAGTTTCTCGAGCTCCTTGCGCGAATTGTGCGCGCGACGGAAACCGAGATCCTGATCCACCCAAACATCCGCGCCCAATGCGAACAAATCGCGGCCATAACGCTGGACCGTCCACTGCGACTAAACGCCGAACACGCACTCTCTTGGTTCAGTTGCATGGTGTACAGTCATCACTTGCTGCTCACGCGGCTTGGCCCACCCATCGGCGACAAACCCGCGATGATGGAACTGGTACGGTGCCAAGATTCGATCAACCACCCAGTCGAAACTCGCGCGGAGCATCTCACCACGGCGCAAGTGTTAGCAGCCCCAACCCGCCACATGGTGGTCACGACGCTCATGACGCTCAAAGACCCCATGTCCGCGGAAACTCTGGGCCGCTACGAAACCATGTTCACCACGCAGCGAACTCACTTGGCACTACAGGCCGTGAGCGCCGGGCGCGCCGTGCTCTTGCAAGGTCTGCAGTGCGACGTCGCCAAAGTGGTGCGGTTGTTTCAACTCGCGGAATCGCCCGATGAAGCAAACGGGAGAGCACCGGTGGAATCAAGCTCTGTGGAACGGCCGAACCCCAGACCGCACCACCAGACGCCCCAAACAGGACGTAACGAAGAACCTACAGCGACAAACCGCCGTCAACCGTGAAACTCTGGCCCGTGATGTAGTCCCCACCCTCGCCGAGCAACAGGCGCACCAGCGGCAACAAGTCCGCCACCGTGCCTGTCCGCCCCATGGGCACTTTGCTCCGCATCCGCTCTTGGCTTTCACGGTGGCTATGCTCGTGTTCGATAATCCCCGGTGCGATGCAATTGACCGTCACGCCAGAAGGCGCGGCTTCGGCTGCAAGCGAACGCGCAAGCGACGCGACGGCGGCCTTGACCGCGAAGTAGACAGGCGCACGACGCATCGCCCGTGACGTCTCAACGCTGGCCGCAGTGAACAGCACCACGCGACCACGTCCCGCTTCACACATGGCGGGCACCAATGCACGCGTCAGCAGAAACACGCTGGTGAGGTTTGCCTCGAGCAACTCACGGTACTGTTCGACGCTGGTCGAAAGCAGCGGCGTTTCGGCAAAGGGCCCGACCGAAATCACGAGCGACCAAGGTGGCCCTTCGGTCTTCAACAGCTCATCGACGGCCTGCTGGACCGACTCTTCGCTCGTCGCATCGACCCCGTGGCGACGAGACCACACCACTGCGCGATCAGCTTGATCAGCAGCGATGGCCTGACCGATGCCGGCTGCGCCCCCAACGACGAGGACCGTTTTGGAATCGTTCTTCACGTCAGCAAGTGG
>CBESZZ010000337.1:0-5045 GCA_965534055.1 uncultured bacterium
GACGCTGAGGGCAAGGAAGTCGACCGGATCGAAGGGGCGGCAGACGAGGAGTAGATTGCAGCGATCTACCGCGCGCTCCACGCAAACTGATACTGCCCGCGCGGGCGCGCGCTCGAGCGATCGACTAGCGCAGCTCTGCGTCGAAAAACTCGCGCACAAGCTGCCACGCGGCGGATGCTTCGGTCTGTGCATACTTCGCGCTCGACGGATTCGCGAACGCGTGTTCCGCCGGGAAGGATGCGATGCGGTGGCGGATGGACGCTTGTTCCAGTGCGTCGTTGAACTCGGCAACCTTGCTCGGCGGGATGCTCTGGTCCTGGGTGCCAAAGATGCCCAAAACCGGTGCGCGGATGGTGCGCAGCGTCGCCGGGTCGGTCTCGGGGTGGCCGTAGTAGAGCACGCACGCGTCGAGCTCGGGCTCCGTGATCGCAAGGTCGAGTGACTTGCCCCCGCCGAAGCACCAGCCGATCGAGCCGGTCTTGGGCGCCCGAATCCGCGGGTCTCGACGCAGCAGGTCGTGGGCTTCGACGAGCAGGTTGCGGGCAGCGTTGGCATCCACCGCGCGCATGAGCTTCATGGCCTGATCAGGTTTGGTTGCCACCTGACCGCCGTACAGGTCGATGGCGATTGCAGCGAAACCTGCCGCCGCGAGTCGATCCGTCCAGTGGCGGATGTGGTCATTCAGTCCCCACCATTCGTGGATGACAACAATGCCCGGCATCGGCGCGTCGATTCCTTCGGGCAGACTCAGGTATGCGCTGGCCCCTGCCACGTCGATGGACGTGCCTAGCAGCGTGGGGACTTTGCGGTCCGTGAGCTGGTGCAGGCTTTGGAACGTGGATTCGTCCACGGCTCCGGTGAGGGCGTCGCCTGCCTGGGTGGTGTGATCTTTGCTTCGCGGCGTCCCGCACGCGCTGAAGCACGTGGCGGCGATCGCGAAGCACAGCGCGGGAGCGCCGAGTCTGCGTGGTGAAGTGGTGGAGGGGTGCATGAAGCGAGGGAACAGCGTCACGGGGCCGCCGGCAAGACCGGTGTTTCCCTACTCCTCGCTGCGGCCTTGCTGGGCGGGTTCAAGCGCTTCTGGCGGCGGGAAAGACTCCCGAACCGCTGGATATCACTTGGCTACGACTGCGTGTCGCGCACAAACATTGCGAACACGTGACCCGACGTGAATCGCGAAATCGAGGCCGTGCGCACGAGTCGCATCCCTGCGTCGCGGCCAATGCGCTCGACTTCGGCCAAGCGCATCGTGTGCTTGGGGGCCTTCTTATTGAACGGCGCGCGCAAGCGACGCAATCGGTTCTTGATCGAAGAGAACGAAAAGAACGTGAGGATGACCGCGTGGTTGCCGACACGCATGAGCTCCCGGACGTGCTGTTCGCGCAGCGCCGGTTCGCTTAGGTGGTGGTTGAGGCGCACCGAGACCACTGCGTCGATCGAGCGATCCGCGAACGGCAGTTCAAGGCCCGAGCAGCATAGGTAGCCCGCGCTGTCGATGCCGTGCTCCTCGACGTTGACCTTGATCATCGTCTGGCTGAAGTCCGCCTCGAACACCTTGTCGGCGTGCTGCTTGAACATCGTTTGCAGGCGGCCGGCACCACAGGGCAGGTCGAGCATCGTTTCGAGCTTCGGGCACTGCGCGAAGAACCCCTCGAAGATCCGGCGTTCGGCCGAGTCGCTGAGCTTGCGATGGAGCTTGGCGTCGTAGTCGGCGCGGTAGGCGCGGGCGCCTCGCTCGGACTGATAGTTCTCGATCTTGCTCGCCTCCATCGGCCGAGCTTTGTCGGGTTGGGTCCCAGACTTTGACGACGGCGAATCGGAAGGCGGCTGAGCGGGTGTCGGAGCGGTGGACATCAAATCGGCTGGTGGCAATCAGGGGCGGCCGTGACCTACGGCGTCGCCCGCATGGTCGGGCAGGCGGCGCGGTTGCGTCAAGAAATGCCAGCCGCGGACCAGACCTTTCGTGAATCGGTGTGCCGAGCGTCGCCGATGCTCGGTGCGGGGCCACAGCCTGCGGAGGCGGTCGGGGTCACCCTCCACGTAGGCGTGGAGGAAGCGGAATCGCTCGATTCGGGATGTCCGGCGCTTCTGGCTTGGGGAAAAGCCCGCGTCGTAGAGATCGACCAGCAGCAGGTTCAGCGCGAGCCGCGGCCGGTCGGACTTCGCCGCGCGGGCGAGCCTTTTGGTGACGAAACCGCCGAACGCGTGGGCGTGGGGCTGGTCGCAGACCAGCAGGCTGGGTGTCTCGCTGGCGCGGCTGAGCACGTTGCGGGGATAGAGGGTGGTGCTGATGCAGCCGGCCTGGTGCACCGTGCGGGTCAGCAAGGCTGAGGCGGCGAGCAGGTCCCGCCGCTTGCGTGGGGGCGTGGCCGGATCCTGCAGCACGTCGCGCAGATTGATCGTCTCCGGCGCGAACCGGGTGGTCAGCACCGAGCGGGTCACGCACAGGCGGTGGCGATCTTCATCGACGCCCAAAGGCTCGATCGCATCGACTCCCCGCTTGCGCAATTCCCACAGGTTGCAGAACTCGCGGAAGGCGCGGGATGGCTGGCCCAGGGACCGCAGTCCACGCCCGGGTTCCATGCGGTACTCCTTACGGACCACGCTCGTTGCTGGTGGCCCTGGATCACGAAGCCATTCCACTGTGGAGAACTTCTCCTCCTTCAACACGGTGGTTTGGATCGCTGGATCCGCTGGTTGTTGAAGGGGTGTGACCACGTGCGGGTGAGCGTAGCGCGAACTCCGGGCAGACTCAGCTCGCCCTCAGGGAGGGGTCGAAGCTCGAAGACTCGGTGCCCAATTTTGCGGCCCCACGATACGCTCGGCGCCGCATGGCCGATCTCGAACATCAACGCGAATCTCAAGCGGCGGCCGCCGCACCAGTCCGCGAATCCGCTCGGGATACGGTGCGCGAACCCGCCCGGGACCCGGCACGTGATACCGGTGAGCTGCTGCGTGAGCCGGGCCCTCGCCCGGCCGATGAACGGCCGCTGCAAGTCGCACGCGATCTCGCGGGCTTGGAGGAGCTGGTCGGACAGGGAGTCGATAGCCAAGACGTGGTGGTTTGTGCTGCCGCCGATGAAGCGGCCGCGTTGGCCCACGCTCGACGGGGCATTGACCAAGGAATCGGGCCGGCGCCTCTCACGCCGCATCGGTTCCCGTTGCGCTACCTGATCGTGCTGCCGACTTACAACGAAGCGGAGAACCTGCGGACGTTGCTAAGCGCGGTTCGAGCTTACCTCGACGCCGACGTGCTCATCGTCGACGACGCATCACCGGATGGAACCGGCGACCTGGCCGACGAGCTGGCTGCGTCGGACGAGCAGATGTTCGTGATGCATCGCGAGGGCAAAGGCGGTCTTGCGAGCGCTTACCTCGATGGCTTTGCTTGGGCGATCGAACGGGGCTACGCCCGCGTGTTCGAGATGGATGCGGACTTCTCGCATCCACCTTGGGATTTGCCGCGCCTGGCGCGTGCGGCCCTCGACCATCCGTTGGTTATCGGCAGTCGCTACACCGGTGCCGGACGCGTCGATGGTTGGAACCTGAGACGCCGCATGCTCAGCCGCGGCGCAAACTTCTACGCGCGCACGATCCTCGGCGCGAAGATTCGCGACCTCACCGCGGGCTACCGTTGCTACGACGTGGAGAAGCTCAGCGAGATGCCGCTGAAGCGCATTCGTGCGCAGGGCTATGCGTTCCAAGTGGAGATGACGTGGCGGTGGCTGCAGCGTGGCAACGCGGTGTTCGAAGTGCCGATCCGGTTCGTCGATCGTCGCTTCGGCGAAAGCAAGATGGGGTTGGGAATCGCGCTCGAAGCGATTGTCGCGATCCCACGCATGCGCTTTCGCAAGTGAACCCGCCGGTGCAATCAGGCACAGAGGGCGACGCGCAAGATGGGGTGACTCGCCGATTCATGTCCCCGCGGCTGGCGTTGTGGTGCTTGCTCCTTGCTGTGGTGGGATTCGGCGTCGTGCCGTTCCTCAAGAAAGAGCCCAGTGAACTGCCGGTCTACATCCTCGGCGCAGATCGCATGCTGGAGGGCGCGGAAATCTACCGGCCCTCCGACCCGAAACCGTTCGCCTACCCGCCGTTCTTCGGCCTGGTCTTCGCGCCGTTCGCCGACGCTTCGCGGGACGTCGCTCGGGTCGCGTGGTACTTCTTGAACATCGCCATCTTGGCGTGGCTCGTCGTTTTGGTTCGACGCTGGTATCGTCTGGCGCTGAAGCCCACAGCACGCGCAACCCGTGGTGTGGGCGTGCTGTTCGGAGTGCTGGTCGCGGCGATGTCGTTTCGCCACGTGCTCGCGGTGTTCAGCAACCAAAGCCACGACCTGATCGTGTGCGCGTTGGTCGCGGCATCCACGGACGCCTGGATGCGCGCTGCCACAATTCGATCCGGCATCTGGGCCGGTTTGGGAGCCGCGTGCAAAGCGACGCCGGCCCTGTTCTTGACTCTCTTTGTGCTGGCCAAATCACCTAAGGCGTTGCTTGGCTTGGTCGCCGCAGCCGCGCTGGCGACGTGGCTACCCGATCTCTTGGCGCCTCGCGAGGACGGAGGCTCATGGGCCGTGGCGTTCTACGACGTGTGTCTGTCCGGGCTCAGTGCAGGCAAGGTCGCGGCGGCTGATGGGGTTTGGTACGCCGGCAGCATCCTCAACCAATCGTTGGCAGGAACCCTGTATCGCCTGACGACTCCGGTGACGGCCGAAGCCATGCAGCACCCGTTCGCCGTCGAAGTTTCGCTGGGCGCTGCGTCCGACAGCATGCGTCGCATCATCCAGCTTGCCGGCCAAGGCTTCGTGGTCTTGATGGTGGCGCTTGCGGCCTGGCGTGGTTCGGTGGGTGGCAATGCAGGTGCAACGACTGGTGAACCTCAGGATGCTGAATTTGCGCGACGTCGTCGCCGTCTCGGTCAGTGCGCGGCCGTTGCGTGCGGCATGGTGTTGCTCTCGCCGATGAGCAGCAAGTCGCACTTCTGCGTCCTGCTGCTGCCGGCGACCTACCTCGCCTTGGAGTTGCTCGAAGCGCGAACTCGGCAACGAT
>CBESZZ010000338.1:0-5044 GCA_965534055.1 uncultured bacterium
CAACGCGTTGACGCTGACCGTCGGCACCTTCTGACTCGCGGCATCCATTTCGCTCGCTATTCGAACCGAGACGATCGCGCGCTCGTGAAGGGTGCCCGTCCCCGCAACAATGATGCATAACCTCCGGCAATCTCTCTCGATCTTCGCGCTAGCCATTGGCGCAACCGCTGCACTGCCCGCGCAAACCATCGTCACGGGCGGCGGCACCAACCTCCAGACGGCGGTCCAAGCAGCAGCACCCGGTGACGTGCTCATCGTGCGCGCCGGGAGCTACAACGCGGTTTCCATCCAGCGTGGTATCACCGTGCTCTGCGATTCCGGCGTCCAACTCTTTGGTATCCCCACCACCGCCTCTCCAGCAACTCTGGAATTCACCAACATCCCGGCGGACGAAACCGCTGTGTGGTCCGGTGGACGGCTCACGGTGAGCATCATCGAACGGGGCACCCTCCGCATCACGCAGTGTCCTGGCCAAGTGCATCTCGACGGCCTGACAGCCAGGACCGTACGCATCCAAGCTGCGGACCGCGTCACGATGACTGCGCTCGATATGCCCATCGGAGACACGTTCTCAACGCGCGATGTGATCATCGAGGATTCAAACGTGTCGATGCTGCGCTGCACGATCCAGTCGGGTCGAGCGAGCCTGTTCGGCGCGGTCGTCGTTACAGCCACTCGGTCCAACTTAGTCCTTCAAGACACGCGGGTTGTGGCGACACCCGACCCGATCTTCAACCTCAAAAACGACGCAGTCCTGCTGGACCAGGGCACGCTGTCCGTCCAGGGTGCCGGTTCGCACCTGGAGTCGTTTGGGCCTTCCAGCGCAAGCATTCGAGTCGTCGCAGGAACGGTCGATCTCGATCCTTCCGCCACCTTGGTGGGCAGCGTGGTTGGCACGACCACCTCCCGGGTCTTGCCCTTCGTCGACGTGACGAGTGTTGCAACCGGGACGGTATCGACGGCACGGACTGTCGGCGTCCCCGGCACGCTCGCCGCTACGTTGATCGGACTGCCGGGCCCTCGAATCACTCGCCCCTACGGCGAACTGTGGACCACTTTCCCGCCGATCACTCTGGGTATTGGCTTGGTTCCCGCCAGCGGTGAAGTGCTCGTCCCTTACACGCTGCCGGCCGCAGCGCTTGGTGTCGCGCTGGTGTTCCAAGGCGTCGGCATTGACCTGTCCAACGGCAACGTGGACCTCGGCGCTCCGACAGTCGCGTTCGGGCGTTAGCTCGACGGGGCTCCGCGAACGGATCGATCCGTTCGCGTGAGTCGACTAGCGACAGGCCTGGTCAAGAGACACGGCCAACGCAGGCGTCGATTGCGCCTACCTAACTTGGCGAGCGAGTCGCTAGGCGAAGTCCCGAAAGAAGCGATGTCGATGATCGATTCATCCTTCCGGGCGCAACACAGCCGGTGGACTCCCTCGCATATTCCGCGAGTCGACGCGGTGACTTTGTTGGCAAGCATCGCTAGGCCCCACACGGGTGCGCCGTGACCACCACTATTTATTCACGGCCCGCTCTCAAGCCCTAGCCGTCGCTTGCGGGGCTCGACATGAACCGCGTCGCCATCGGTTCTAGACCCAGCGCGGCCAATCAGCTCGCGGGCCCGGCGAGCATGAACGCGCTGCCCAAGATCGACGACTCCGGTCGGCCGATCGATGCATTTGATTTCCCCTCTGTACCAAGCCCCTGGCCCGCTCTCGCCAGGGCAATGCCTGTCCCAACAATGACTCCATCTATTCACACGCTTTGTTCTATTTCTGCTTTCTTCGCGATCGCAACCACTGCGGCACCCGCACAAACCATCGTATCTGGCAGCGGATACGATCTCAGCACGGCGATCCAGGCCGCGGCCCCCGGCGACGTGCTGATCGTGCGCGCCGGTTGGTACTGGGAAGCCTCCATCAATCGCGGCATCACCGTGATCTGCGATCCTGGTGTCGAGCTCTTTGCCGTCGCACCCGCAACGTCGAGTCTGGACATCTCCAACATCCCGGCCGGCGAGGCGGTGGTGTGGTCTGGAGGCAAACTCACGTCGAGTTTCAGTGCTCCGGGTTTGCTCCGCATCGCGCAGAGTTCGGGCCTGATTCACCTAGACGACCTAGAGCTTCTGTACGTCGACATTGATGCCGCGGACAACGTCACGATGACCGAACTCCAGATGAATCGACGCAACACGCGCGCCTTCTCCGATCTGGTCATCAGGGACTCCAACGTGGCCTTGCTGAACTGCACGATCGAAACCGGGCGAGCAACTTCGATCGGCGCTGTGGCCATCACGGCGACCAGATCCAATTTGACGCTCCAGGACACACGCATCACGACTGCCTTCGACCTAGCCAACAACTTCGATCACGATGTCATCGCCCTAGATCGAGGCACGCTGTCCATCCAGGGTGCTCGTTCGTTCCTGATCTCGCGGGGACCGATGGGGGCAGCAATTCGAACTCTCGCCGGGACGGTGATTCTCGATCCATCCGCCACCGTGAGAGGCAGCGTGGTTGGCCCACCGCCCACTGCCCGCATCCTCCCCTTTGTTGACGTGAGGAGCCGTCCTGTCGGCACGCTCTCCACGGCACGAGCCGTGGCCTCTCCCGGCGCCTTTGTCGTGACGCTGATCGGACTCCCCCGTCCTCGACTGGCTCTCCCCATCGGTGACCTATGGCTCGCGTCACCGATCACTCTGGACGTCGCTGTGATCCCCCTCGGGCAACAATACGTCATCTTCGACTACAGGTTGCCAGCGGCGACGTACGGTATCCCGCTGGCGTTCCAGGGCGTCTCACTCAACGCCACCAGCGGAAGAGTGGACCTGGGTTCGCCGACCATCGCGGTCGGACTCTAGCTGCGACAACAAGGCTGATGGAGTGCGCGGTGCCAACCCATCGAAGCTGGCTGCGACGTGGCACGTGAGTTCGCTCATTCGACGGGTCCACGGCCCATTTTGACCGCGCGCACGTTCCGATCCCTCCGCAGGGCCACCGCGAACGTGAATTCGCGGTGTCACCGTGCAAACCCAACTTCACCGTCCCTTTTCTCCCGAGGTGACGTTCGCTTCACATTGTGCTTTCGCTAGAGAGTGTAGAGACTCGATCGTCGCGGGTATGCGACAGCGAGGGACACTGTTCTGATTCGCAATCGTCCGCGACTCTCTCTACAGCCCCCTTCAATGGCGCCGTCAGGTGCCATCCTCCAGCTCTCCTAGGCATGAAACTCACCACCTCCCTCCTCGCGTGTGCAACTGCAAGCGCGCTTGCCCTTCCCCTCGCCGCGCAAGACATGATCGCGGTCGCTTGGTCAGGCGACGTCTTCACCATCGACTCAGCCACGGGCATGGGTACGCAGATCGGCAACACTGGCTTTAGCAATGGCAGTGGCATCGGCACCAACGCGATGACAATCGCCAACGGAACGGTGTGGGTCGCGTACTCGACCAGCAATGCCTCGTGCGAGTTCCAGACGGTGAACACCACGACCGGCGCGGCCACCACGATCAGCACCGGCACCGTGAACGTGCGCGGCTTCGCGTTCGACGGTGTATCCACGTTCTACGTGATCGCAAGCGGCGCCCTCCACAGCGTCGATCCGACGACCGGTGTAAGCACGTTGATTGGGCCGCTGGGCCTCTCACTCGTGCAGGGCCTCGCTCACGACGGCACGACGCTTTACGGATGGGGTCTTACAGCGGGACTGATGACCATCGACACCGCGACCGGCGCCGCGACCGACGTGAGTTCTACAAATGGCGGCACGGCAAACAGCAGCGATGGCCAGTTCTTGACGGCCAACCCAGCAGGCGACCTCTTCGTCGGGCGTGACTCGCTCTACGCGGTCGACAAGACGAACGGTGCATCCACGGTGATCGGTACCGGTGGCTACGCGGACGTGCGGGGCGCGGACTTCCTCTGCCAAGTCAGCGTCGTCGGCCCTGGCTGCCCTGGCACGATGGGCGTGCCGGAACTCAGCTTGAACTCTTGCCCCGCATCGCCGGGTCAGATCACGACCTTCACCTCCAACGGCCTTCCGAATGCGGTCTATGGCGTGGCACTTGGCTTCCCCAGCGTGGCGATTCCGTTCCCCAACGGCTGCATCTACCACGTTGGCGCCAACAGCATCTTCGTGATTAGCGCGCTCGACGCATCGGGTCAGGAGCTCTTGAACTTGATCCCGAACGTGCCGGCAGGCTTCACCGGCCTCACCATGCGCACGCAATCGCTGATGTTCGACATCGGTGCACCACGCAGGTTTGTTGTCACCCGCGGGTTGGAGTTCACTTTCCAGTAGCCGCAGTCGCTGCGCTCGCCCGGCGGAACAATGCCGCCGGGCGATGCAACACACCTACCGCCGTGGCGTCACGACGCCGGCGTCGACCAACTGCTGGAAGAACTCAACCAGCGACTCTCGCAGCGGCCGGTAAGTCAAACCCAGCTCGCGCCGACCCTTGCCGTTGTCCGCGCGCCACGGAAGCCCGACGTTTCGACCGACGACCGTGCGCGTCATCAACTTGTTGACGAACGGCCCGGCAAGCCACACCCGCCCCCTCGGCATCGTTCGCTTGGGAAATGGGAACGCGTCACCGAACGCCTCGCGCAGCAGAGCGGCGAGCTCCACGAAGTCGGTGTTGTGGCCCGACACGATGTATCTGCCGCGCGCCGCTTTCGTGAACGCGGCGTTGTAGTGAGCCTCGGCGACGTCGCGCACGTCAACCACGCCTAGCCCCCAGCGCGGGACGCCAACTTTCAGCGTGCCGTCACCGAACTGCTTCATGAGGTTGAAGCTCTCGGATGTGCCGTGAGGGTTTGTTGCCGGACCAAGCACGAGCGAAGGATTGATGGTTACGAGATCCCAGCGATCCTGCGCATCAGCGATCTCCCACGCTTCCCGCTCAGCAAGCGTCTTCGAGTATGCGTAGGCCTGGTGCTCTAGCGACGAAGTCGTGTTCCAAACCTCCTCTGTGAATACCCCGTCGGGCGTGCTCACGAGGTCCACGTTGTCGCCGTAGATCGCAGCACAGCTGCTGGTGACAACGACTCGCTCTA
>CBESZZ010000339.1:0-5044 GCA_965534055.1 uncultured bacterium
CGAGCTGCTGCTGGGAGCTGCGGAATACGCGCGGGAGAGCGGGCTGGAGAAAGACGCAACGCGGCTGTTCAAGCAGGTCGTCGCCATTGAGCCTGATCATCCTGCGGCGCGAAGGGCACTGGGCCAGGTGCAGTACGAAGGGGAATGGATGCTGCCGGCCAAGGTGGAGAAGCGCCGCACCGCGGCACTCACGAAGATTCACGGCGGGGGCGAGTTGGTGCTGGTGGAAGGTCTCTATGTGGAGCCAGAACACGTCGAAGACGCCAAGCGCGGCTTCTTTTGGTACGAGGGCGAGCGGGTCACGCGAACCGCTAGGACTCTCATGCTGTTTGGCGCCACGCGTCATCCACGGACCGGTCTTTGGGTTGCCCCCAAAACCCCTGCGAACCCTGCGAACCAGTTTCCCGTCGCGGACGGTGTGTGGGCCGACCTCCCGGAGGCCGACGCGTACCACGCATCCGAGCGGCACCCTTGGGTGGTGCGGTCTGCCAACGCATGGATCATCGGATCGCTGCCCTTGAGCACCATCGAGTCGGCTGCCGTGCTGATCGATAGCTCGGTGGATCGAGCGGCGGAACTCTTGGCGGGGCCGCTGGAACCGCAGAATCGGCCGGCGGTGCTGCTGATCAGCAATCCAGAGTCCTACCGCAAGTGGGGCGATAGCCAGGGCGACTTCGCGGCATCGTACGGAGCCTTTTCGGCCCAGGAAGCCCTGCCGGTCGCGGATCTTGAGCTACCGGTTACGCCGGTCGTTGCGCATTGGGTCGATGGGTGGGGGACGTACTACGCGCGCCACGCAGGTGCCCTGGCCTACGTCCACTCGCTGGGTCGTCAACTCGAGATCACTTTCCCGCGGTGGTTCTCTTTGGGTTTCGGCGGCCTTGTCGACCGCCACGGCAATCCCGGCTTGGCGGGCTACTTCGGGATCCAGCAAGACGGACGGGGTGGCGTGCGCCCGTTCAAGGCCTGGCTGGCCGACTTCGAAACCAAGGGATTGGATTCGCCGGACGGTGCAGTTTACCTGGCCGGTTTGCTCATCCACTTTGCCGTTCGTGGAGACCATGCCGAGAGCCGTGCCGCCCTCGACGCGGTGGGAGCTGCTTGCCGTGCCGGCGATGGTGCGGCGGCGTTGGCTGCGGTGAAAGAGCTGGAAACCACGCTGAAGACCCAAGAAAGCGCGATTCGAGCCTTCCACGACCAAATGGTGGCGGATGCGGTGGACATCGCAGCCCGCAAAGCCGCCCAGGAGGAAGCCGGTGAAGAAGCCAGTGAAGAAGCCGGCGAGGAAGCCGGCGAGGATGGGGGCGATGCTGCTGGCGACGGCGGCAGGTAGCGGATTCGGCGGATACTCGCCGATCCACCCCTGAAGCGGCCTCCATGACAGGAATTCTTCGCGGCTGGACACTTGTTCCGAGCCCCCGCCCTCGGCACGGTGCGCCGCCGCCCTCCCGGGTGTTCACGCGCCGGATGGCGGGCGCACCGTTGAATTCGCCCCATGGGACCGCCTTTGGTCCAGTTGGGGCTCAGTGTTTCTTCCTTCTCGTTTGTCTGCGTCCTACGGAGCTCCCATGCGCATTCCTTGTCTCGCCGGTGTGACGGCACTCAGTTTGGCTTTGACCCTCTCGGCACAGACCGAGACCAAAGCCGGAGGCGCGCCGAATCTGCTCGATTCGCTGCCCGCCGACACCCTCTTCGCGTTCTCCACGCCGGACCTCGCCACCTCGCTGCGTGAGTTCCAAAACATGCCACTCGCCAAGATGTGGCGAGAGCAAGAAGTCCAAGACTTCATTGCTCCGGCCATGGACGCGCTCCAAGAGCAAATCCAGAAGCTGTCGAAAGAAGCGGCCAAGGAGATGGCGGCAAACGACATGCCCATCACGCCTGAAGACGCGATGAAGATGCGCATGTTGTCCATGACCTTCGCGGTCACTTCCTTGGGTCTCGATGAGATCCCAGCGGAGAACGAGGGTGGTCGCGGCAGCGTCAACCCGCGTTTGGGCTTCATGGCCCATTTGGACTTCGGCGACTCCTCGAGTGTTTGGAACAAGCTGATCGACAAAGGCATCGAAGAGCTCAAGAAGGAAGCGCCGAGCGGAATGCGCTTCGAGAACAGCGAGATGGCCGGCGTCCAAGTGATGTCGATGCTGCCGCCGGAAAGTGCGAACGTTGCCATGGGCTTGCACATGGCTCGCTTGGGCAACGGCGTCGTGTTCGCCACGCTCGCCGACGAGCTCACCGGCACGTTGACTCGTTTGCAGTCGGGCGACAAGGCGCTGACCGTGTCCGCCGATTGGAAGAAGGACGAGAACCACGTGAAGATGGACGGCGCCGAAGCCGTCGTCTTCGCACGCTTCCAGCCGATGATCGAGTTCGCGATGACGGGACTCGAAATCGGTCAAAAGTATGAGCGCGATCTTCGCGATGTCGACATCGAGGGCCTGCGTCGCGCAGCCGATGCGCTCGGCCTCTACGGCATGGAGTCGATGGCGCTTGCTTCGCGCTACACCGAAGACGGCGCGTGCGTCACTGAAGGTTGGCTTGAGTCGCCGGCACCGATCCGCAAGGGTCTGTTCTCCGGCGCCAACAAGCCTCTGGACATGACCTTCCTGAAGTGGGTCCCGAAGAACGCGGTGAGCTTCACCGCGATGAACATCGACATGTCGTCGATCTACGACGCATTCACCAACGCGTTGGACGCCTACAACCCAAACATGGCAGAGCGCCTGATGGGGCAGCTCGGCAAGATGGAAGAGCAGATGGGTTTCAAGATCCGTGATGACTTCATTCAGTCGATCGGTGACCAAGCAGTGATGTGGTCGATGCCGATGGCGTCGATGGCAACCGCTCCGGAGTTGGCGATCCTCATCAAGGTGCGCGACGAAGAGAAGCTCATGAAGAGCCTCAAGTCTCTGGCACAAGCCTCGGACGGCATGGTCGAGATCAGCGAAATCAACCGACGCAAGATCCAGGCATACCAGCTGCGCGTGAACTACGACCCGACCGGTGGCGGCGGAATGAACCCGTTCGACATCTACGTGCCGACGTTCGCGTTCAAGAACGGCTACATGGTGATGGGCTTCTCCTCGGGTGATGTGCGTCGCGCGTTCCGCCGCATGGATCGTGAAGATGATCCGACCGGCGACATCCGCGGTAACGAGAACTTCGCCCCTTACTTGGCGCAGATTCCGAAGAACGCCGGCTCGGTGAGCTTCACCGACTGGCCCGCACAGTTCGACGGCCTCTACAACATGGCTGCTGGCTTGATTGCCTTCATGCCAATCGACGACGACGTCCCGATCGACCCGTCGCTCCTGCCGGAGTCGTCGACGCTGACGCAGCACCTGTTCGGTTCGATCGCATGGTCGACCACCGAGGGTGAGGGCTACAAGTCCCACGCACGTGGGCCGTTCGGTCCTGAAGTGGTCGCCCTCTTCGGCGCCGCAGTCGCTGGAGTCGCCGTGTTCTTGGCGCCTCAGATGATGCGCTGATCCCACGGGAATTCTCAGCCAGGCCACGGAGCCGGTCCCGCGCGTTGTTCGCGGGGCCGGCTCCTGGCACGTACCGGTGGAAGCGCCATCATGTCACGGTGAACGATTGCCGTGCTCCATGCCCCGCCCGCAGCCCACGTCGCGTGACGCGATTGGTCTGGGGCCTGGGTCTTCGATCGAGTTTGTTCCTGGTCTGGTTCTTGAGCCTGGCAACTCTTGCAGGCGCCCAGGACGAGGTTCTCGGTTTGCGCCAGGCAGTGCGCGATGCCAGCACGGATCGTGCGGTGCTGCTCGTTGCGTCGCACCCGGACGATCGGTGGGTGTTGCCGGCGGCGTTGCTGCGCCTTGGCCATGGCGTGCGCGTGAGCGTTGCGCTGGCAACCCGCGGCGAGGGTGGACAGAACAGCGAGGGGCCGGAAAGCGGAGATGCGTTGGGTCGGTTGCGCACGCGCGAAGCCGAGGCCTGTGCCGCCCGACTCGGCACCGATGTCTGGTACCTCAACCGACCAGACGCCGGTTACAGCCGGACCGCGGACGAAGCACTCTCGCAGTGGGGCAAGGCGGACACGATCGAAGTGCTCGCCACGGTGATTCGCGCGGTGTGTCCGGACGTCGTGATGACCGCGCACCACAGCGGAGAACGTCATGGCCACGACCTCGCCTTGCTGCGCGTGTTGCCCGAAGCCGTCGCTTTGGCGGTGGATCCGGCGTTCGTTCCCGATGAACGACGGCTGGCCGGGCTCAATGCAGACCGGGTCGCTCGACCTTGCCCAGCACCTGCCCTGTTCGTTGCAGTGCCGCAGGAAAATCGAGCGCAGGCGGATGTGGTGTTGAACTTCGAAGCGATCGAGCCAGACCGCAACGCCAGCTACCGGCAAATCGCGTACGACGCGCTCGCCGAAGAACACGCGAGCCAGCGACCGTTCGCCGCGATGGCCAAACTGTTCGATGCAGAGATGCCGCTGCAGCTCGTGCCGACGACAGGCGACGTGGACCGAACGAAACTCCGCGGTGATTCCGCGGTCGCTCGGTTGTTGTCAGATCGTCCAACCCTCTGGACGCTTTGCGGTTGGCCTACGGCGACAGTTCGCGGCCTGCAGCAGCGGCTAGCGGCCATGGTACGGCTCGCGCCGACTCCGGGGCTTGCAGAGGATGCGCGTCGTCAAGCCGAGTCTGATGTCTTGGTGGAGGTGCTCGCTGCGTCCCGAATGGTCCACTCGCTGCAAGCCGCTGAACCCGGCCGCTGGCAGCCCGGGCCCGGTGAATTGGTCGATCCAGCGGTTCTGCGCTTCAACCGCCGCGCGCACGCGCTGCAAGACTGTCTGCGAACTGCGGCGCGTCTGCGCTTGCAGGTCGAAGTGGATCCACCGCCGTGGGTGGTTCCTGGTGAGGAGTTCCCAGTCTCTGTCCGCCTGCACAACGATGGGGGTGCGCACCTACGCGACTTCTCGCTCGTTGGTGTGGACGGGTTGAGTGTCCAGGTGCGGACGTCGCCTCTGGATGTGGAAGAGAACGCGAACCTCGACGAGGCGGAAGCTCCTGCACTGAGTGTGTTG
>CBESZZ010000340.1:0-5036 GCA_965534055.1 uncultured bacterium
GACAAGCACGTGCCACCGCTTCGACGATGGACGCTTCTGGTTTTGGGAGGGTGTGGGGTGCTGTCCGGGAACTTGCACCCACGTGTGGGGGTACGCCCAGGCGATTGGCCGGCTGTTCCCGGAGATCGAACGCTACCTCCGCGAAGAGATCGACTTTGGCGTCGCGTTCCACGACGACACCGGGGCCATCGACTACCGCGCGGAGGCCGGTCGTCGGGTAGCCCACGACGGTCAGTGTGGCTGCATCCTGCGCGCGTACCGTGAACACCTGATGTCGCCCGACGGGGAGTTCCTCGCGCGAATCTGGCCCAAGGTCAAACGATCTCTGGAGCACCTCATCGAGTGTGATCGGGATGGCGACGGCCTCTTGGAGGGAGCTCAATACAACACGCTAGACGCCGATTGGTATGGGCCGATGGCCTGGCTCAGCTCGCTCTATCTGGCGGCAGTGGCGGCCGGCGGCTCGATGGCGCGCGACATGGGTGACGGTGCGTTCGCGGACCGCTGCGAGAAGATCACAGCTGTTGGTTCGAAGAGCATCGTGGGTCGGTTGTTTGATGGGGACTACTTCATTCATGAGCATGACCCCGCACATCCCGAAGCCAACAGCACGAACAAGGGTTGCCACATCGATCAGGTGTACGGCCAGGCTTGGGCGCACCAAGTGGGCCTTGGTCGAGTGGTTCCCGGAGATGAGACGCGCGAGGCTCTGCGTTCACTGTGGAAGTACAACTTCGCACCCGACGTCGGCGTCTACCGCGACCGGATGAAGACCATCAAGGGCGGGCGGTGGTATGCGGCACCTGGAGAAGCGGGGCTGCTCATGTGCACGTTCCCAAAAGGTGGAGCCGAGCGCGCGACCGGCGAGGGGCAGAGCGCTTGGGCTGCGATGTACATGAATGAGTGTATGACTGGGTTCGAGTACCAGGTTGCGGCGCACATGTTGTGGGAGGGGCTCGTCCTCGAAGGCTCAGCGATCACGCGAGCGATTCATGAGCGCTACGGTCCGGAGCTTCGCAACCCGTACAACGAGATCGAGTGCTCCGATCACTACGGGCGCGCCATGGCGGCATACGGCGTGTTCATTGCGGCCTGCGGTTGGGAATACGATGGGCCACGCGCGGCGCTTGCGTTCTCTCCTCGCATCGGTGCGGAAGACTTCCGGGCCGCGTTCACAGCCGCGCAAGGGTGGGGGACGCTTCGTCAGGTGCGAAGCGAGCGAGTGCAGCGCAACCAGATTGCGGTTCGCCACGGGCAACTCGAGGTTCGCAGCATGTCGATTGACCTTCCCGTCGGTGACATCGCTACGACCGTCACAGCGACGATTCGTCGAGGAGTTGGCGAGCCAGTGGCCGTTGGTGTTGACCACGTCTGCGAGGGCGCGCGATGCCGAACCATTCTTGAGCAGTCCGCGGTCCTCGCGGCCGGCGACCAGTTGATTCTAGAGGTTCGCTGGTAGGCGCACCGGTCGATCCCGCGCCCAATTCGGGCGTGAGCCGAGCACGTGTGCGAGGGGCAAGCCGGCTGCCCTCTGAAATGGGATTCGTCAATCGGTGAATCGACGTTTCATCAGGGCGAACGAGTCCGTGCTGTCACCGTGTTGATCTTGATTCATGCACCGTACGGTCACGACCTCATGCAAGACCTGTTGACTGTCGCAAGCGCCGTGAGCGCTTGCGTGTCACTCCCCGCCCAGATCAAGCTGAACGAATTGGTGCGGGTCTCGGTCTCGACGAGAAGATCCTGCGAGGCGCGTAGGTCAACTCAGAGAGCTATGCGTTAGCAATTGCTCATGAACGATTGCTAATGCAACAACGAGGAGGGTTGAGCGTCGAACTGCGGTCCTCGTCGATTTGACGAGGTGATCCGAAACCCAGAATGGCGATTTCATGACCCACCGCGACTCGTTCCACCTAGGCATCATGTTGGCGATTGCAGCTCTTGCTGCCTTGCTCTTCTCTACCTCTTGTGGAGGCGGTAGGAGTAGCGGAACGGGTGGACCCGGAGGACCCACCACGGCTTTTTCCAAGCTGGTTGTAGTCTTCGGTGTGCAGATCTACGCGACCAACGCGGTGCCCGACGACAAGGTGCTCCACGCAGCCCGAGTCATGGCCGAATACCTCGACAACAACGAGGATGGTCAACCCGACGACACGACTCTCACGATGGCGCTTGAGATGCTTGGGGCGCACCTCGTGATGTTCCGTGATGCGGCGGAAGAGAGTGCATTTCTCGGCATGCTCCCACCCGGAAGTGGGCAAAACCTCTACGCGAGTGAAACGCATCCGTCGGGATCTACGCCGGGGGCGTTCGATGCAACGCTCGAAGAAGTTCTGCACCTGATTAGCGGGCACGGCTACATGGCGATCAACCCTGCCGTGTTCGGCGAGACCGAAGGATCGGAACTCGCGAACGCGATGGACCGGGCCCGCGGCGGTCGGTTCGCCTTACCACCGGCAACGTACCCGGCGTCGGCGTGGTACACCTACCAAGACCAGACCTGTGACTACGCGTGCCAGGTAACCGAGTACTTCTACTGGGCGCTTACGTCTTGGCTCGGTGCTCAAGAATTTCCGGGTCGCGAAGCGGAAATTCGAGATGAGTGGAGGCTCAACACGCCGGGCAAGCTCCAGACCGGAGACCCGGATGTCCACGCAATCTTGATCAACCCGGCCTACAAGCTGCCGACCGTCTTGCCCGACGGAACCTACGGTGGGGGGGCGCTCACCATCACGCGTTTGTAGCCTCCCGATTTGGCAGCACGACAACAAAGCGCGCTCCGCCAGAGGGCGAGTCGGCAACCTCGATTCGACCCCCTTGCGCCTCCACGGCCTGGTGCGCCAGTGCTAAGCCCATTCCATAGCCTGCACGTTGGCCGGCAACTGCCACGCCCTGACGGAATGGTTCGAACACCGCTGCGCGAAGGTCCTCGGGAACTCCTGGGCCTGCGTCATCCACGGTGATGCGGACTTCGCTTGTTGAAGCAGCGAAGGTTGCCACCACGGTCGTGCCCTTAGGAGACCATTTGATCGCGTTGTCGATGAGATTGCGGACGGCGAGAACGAGCCCCTCTCTGTCACCTCGCATGCGAAGGTTACCCTCTGTTTCGAGCTTCAGTTCGACACCTCGAAGTGCTGCGCTGTTTCGCTCCACGTCGAGCTTGAGATTCATCTCAGATCCGAGATCAAACTCCTCGTAGCGTGCTCCAACTGCCGCTTGACCGACCAGCCCCACGAGGTTGTCCAGAGCGCGGCCCAGCGTATGAATCTCTTCAAGCATGCTCGAGAGAGTCACGCGGTACTCGCTGGGACTCCGTTCGCGCATCAAGGCTAATTCCGTTTCCGAAAGCATGTTCTGAAGCGGCGCACTGAGTTCGTGTGCGACCCCGGCGGTCACTAACTTGCTGTGCTGGTCGGCGTCTCGAATGGCTGCCAAACGAGCGTTCATCGCGTCGACGACCTCGCAGACTTCGTTTGGTGCGGCGCTGGCCTGAACCTCTGCGTGCTCGTCGCTCGCGTTCACACTTGCGGCCACTTCACGCAGAGTCTGTGACATGCGACGACCAAGAAACATGCCGACGAGTGCTGAAACGCTCGCCGCGAACGCCGCAAACCACAGCGTATAGTCCTGATACCGTTCAATAAACTCGACTTGCGCGTGCGGGTCCAGGTCGAGAGCCACAGCGAGCGCGTCGTCATATCCGGGCAAGAGGAGGCCCATTGCGGTGGATTCGTCTAGTTCACCGACGCACCATCTGAGTTCTTCGTCGATACGATGGGTTTCACCGATCGCCGTTGTGGTGATCCATGTCTCGCCACGGAACTCGTCGGGAAAGAATGATGCGAGGGTCTGGCCGGTATCGCGATTCCAAATCCTGATCCCGATTGGCGGTGTCAGGTCGTAGTCTGCGAAGACTTCCATCGTCTTGCTGAATTCGTCCGGAGATTGATCTAGCTCATGGAAGAGGGCGCGAGTTCCTGCGAATTGACGTTCGGCGGGGTCCTCCCGTTCAACAGCGATCTCGCGTGCGACGAGCCACTGACCGACCGCCGTGAGGAGTAGGAACACGGCGAGGTTGGTGAGCACGAACCAACACGTAACTCGCGTAGCGAAGGACCAGCGTTTCGCGGTCACGGAGTGCTCTCCGTGAGTCGGTACCCGATGCCCACGACGGTTTCGATGAGTGTTGGTGTTCCCGACTTTCGGCGGAGGCCAGCGATGACGACGTCCACGACGTTTGTGCCCGGATTCGTGTTGAGACCCCAAACGTTTCGATGGAGTTCTTCGCGAGATACGGTGGTGCCCTGTGCTTCAAGCAGTGCAAGGAGCACCGAAAATTCACGTGGACTCAGGTCGAGACGTCGTTCGCCTCGCGTAGCGACCCTCCGTGCAACGTCGATGCTGAGGTCTGCGTGTTCAAGCACCGGCAACTCGCGTCGTCTCCGTTCGACGGCACCAATTCGGGCGAGCAGCTCTTGGAATGCAAAGGGCTTGACCAGGTAGTCGTCGGCACCCAGTTCGAGTCCACGTACTCTGTCCTCCACGGCTCGACGAGCGGTTACAAACACGACAGGCGTCATGTCTCCGCGATCCCGGAGGAGCTTCAAGAGCTCCCACCCGGATGGTCCAGGCATGGTCACGTCGAGCAGAATGAGATCGAATCGACTCGTTGCGCCGAGCGTGGCGATGGCAGTGTCGAAGTCCGCTGCTGTCTCGCACACCATGCCATGCTCTTCGAGTCCTCGTTGGAGGGTGGCTCGTAGCTTGCTGTCGTCATCGACTATCAGAATTTTCATCTTGTCGTTCGCAGCGCCAGGCCGCGGGCCGACTGTAGCGATCACTGTGCTGCTCGCGAACGAATCGCCAAATCCACCGATCGAAGAACGGGCGACAGAGGAAGGCGAACGAAGTCTTGCTGGCCTCAAGCGGCGCCCGAAAGGCGAATCTATGTGCGTGACAGGAAAGGGCTAGAGCGCCTGGGCTGCCACGCACATGAACATGAACATGAGCACGATGGGATCGGGCATCGCGCATGT
>CBESZZ010000341.1:0-5036 GCA_965534055.1 uncultured bacterium
TATCGGCGACCGGCAGATGCTTCGATGATTGGCACTCCGCCGCGTCCAATGCTGGAGCTATCGAGGCCATCGAGGGCACCGTAGATTGCCTGCTGCAACGCGCGTCCAATCAACACCGGCGTTGGGGATGGCCGGTGAGAGATTCCGGTTGCTTGCGCACCTTCGAACCGCTCGTCGAAGAGCAGGGCACGCTTGCCGTTGCCCGTGTCTTCGCCATAGACCTTGACGCGCAACCCGACTTTGGCCAACCCGCGGGCGCCATCCATCGATTCTTCATGCGCCCCGTACAGGGTCACCATCGAAGGCTGCACCACGAGTCCTTCTCGCTTTGCCTTGTCGAAGATCGATTCGAAGACCCCGGAGTTCGCGACCTCCCGTCGGAACACGTCATCGACCATGTTGCGCACGGGTCGATCCCAGATCGTCTCCGTCGTCATGTGAATCGTCCGAGCGCCGCCTGGCTCAGGCAAATCATCCAACGTGCGCTCGTCCTGCATGGGCGCGATGAACGCACCCTGATCACCCGGAAACTTGCTCGTGTAGTCGAGATCGGTGTAGAGGTAGTCGTTCGCCGCCAAGTCGCCTTTGCGTGTGGTTGAACAACCAACCACGGCGATGCCAACAGCCAAGCACGCGAATGCCCGAACGAAACCAGAAAAGGAACTGCCGAAACGCGACCATGCGCATTTCCGCCCGACGCATCCCCGACCAAGGGACGCGGTAGAAAGATCACCACCCATACGCAAAGCGTAGCGCCCTTCTCATCGGCGACCAACGTCTGCAGAGGACTCGATCCGCTGAACGGCCCGCCGCAGGATAGGATTCTCCGCCTTCTCCCCCCGCGCGATCGTCTCACCTCGACCAGGACTGACGCCGCAAAGTCCTGCCGACCGAGCCCGTGACCGCCCAGAAAAGCCCGCACGAGACTCCGCCTCACCCGCAAATCGGCGAGGCCCAGCCCAAGAAAACCGCGAACCGCCACTTCCCATGGCTGGGTTGGTTCTGCGTTGCGGCCGTGGGCGCGCTTGCCGTCGCCTGGTTTGCCGACACGCTGCACCACGGACCGCGAAGCGACGATTACCTCGCGGTCTACTACCGCGATCGGGTCTCCGGCTCTGTGAACTGGGGCCGGATCTTCGAGGAGTTCGCGCGCCCGTGGTTCAACGTGCCGAACCTCTACCGGCCCTTGGTCAGCGTCTCCTTGGGCCTCGATGACACCCTGATGCCGGGCCCTTTCGGCGGCCATTTGTGGAACGTCGTGATGCTCGCCCTCGGGGCTGGTGCGACCACGGCCACGGCTTGGCGCTTGATGCCGAGCCACGGCTGCCGAGGTGCCGCGGCGCTGGTTGCGGGCGGCCTCGTGGTTTTTCACCCCGCGGCGATCGAAGCCACTGCGTGGATCGCTGGCCGAACGTCGAGCATGCAGCTGGCGTTTGCGATGCTGTCGGGTTGGCTCTATCTCCGCCATGTGCAAGGCGATGGCCGGCGTTGGCCGTTTGCTCTGACCACCGCACTCGCCGTGTTGACCCGAGAGGGTGGGGTCATGATTCCGGTGTCCCTCCTGATGCTGGACCTGCTGGCGACATCCAACCGACGCCTTCGCGATCGCTGGTCCGCGCTCGCCCCCGCAGTGTTCGTCGTGCTCGGATACCTGGTGCTCCGCACGATCATCAACGGCGCACCTGGTCCGGTCACCGTGACGGCAACACTGATGGACCGCATTCAGAATGTCGTGGTCTATCTAGGCCAGTTGTTCATGCCACCCTCCGTAGACGGGGTCGCGAACGGCTGGAACTACCTGGTTCTGCTGGCCTGCATCCCCTCGATCGTGATCGGTCTCGGCTTGCGTGCGATCTGGTTGCCGATTTGGATCGTCCTCATGCTCGGCCCGACGAGCCACATGCCCGCGGAATCCCACATCTTCCACGGCAGGCTACTGTTCGATGCCGTCCCGGTGCTGGGCATCGCCCTGGCGTTCGCCGTCGCAACCCCGCTCCGCAACCTCGGCACGCGACTCTTGACGACTCTGGCCGCGTGTGGAGCGCTCGTGACCATGGCTATCCCGAGCGCCGCCTGGCTGGATCGCTACGGAGCGGACGATCAGGTTGCCCGGGCCGTTGAGTCAGCCTTGGTCGAAGCATCTGCAACCGCGACTGCAGATGCTCCACTTGCGTGCGTGCGCCTGCCCTACCTCCCCATTTTCCACCAAAGACTGTGGGGAGTCTTGGGGCTGGAACCATTCGCTCCTCGCGATCTCCCGGTGCTCGGATTGCCGGAGATCCTCAACGGCGGTTCGGAGGGATCGGAGACCTTTGCTGACGCTGCACCCTTGCACGCAATCCTCGCGGCCGGCGGGCGGGCCGTCTCATGGAATCCGACCAACCGAGCGCTGGACACACTCGCAGCAACCGCGACCGGTAGCGTGGTCTTGGCGACTAGCGAGACGAATCCGCGCCAGTTCTTGGCGAAGCAGACCTGGCCTGGGACCGCGGTCGCTGCACTGAAGTTTCAAACTCCGTCCGCCGGGACGACACCTGCACCATGGGACTTGCGGTTCCGGCTGCTGGACGACGTCCCCGGCAAGCTGAACTACAGCTGGCAAAGCGTCCGCGGAACCGGCGACTCGGCTTGGTTCGATGCCACCCACGCTGTTGCGCCGATGCTGCTCGCAGGTCTTGGCGCGCCGTTCCGTGGGATTGAGATCGAATGGAAAGGCGGCGACCCGCCGACGGACCTGACTGTCGAAGTCGTCGGCGCCCTGCGAGTGAAGCCCAGCGATGCCCCAACCTTGGGGCGAGAGATGCGCGTTGCAGAGTTCATGACGGCGCTCACGCCCCCCATTTCGACGGAGCCAATGCGTCTCTACCTGATGCTTCCGACCGGGGTGCGGCACATGGACAGTGAAATGAACTCGCCGTTTGAGCTGTCAGCGGACTTGCAGGATCACCTGGGCTTCGCTGTCGACATTTTCGCACCGGTGCGCGCCACGTGGTTTTGGCAGTCATGCCATGCGGACGGACAGGAGCCTTGGACCACGGGCTTGGAGCACGCGGTGCTCGTGCGCTAGTCAAACAGTGCGTGCAAAAGGCACATCACTGCCATTTCACATCGCTGCCAATCGGTGCTATCAGAACGCGATCAACCGGCGCACCAGTTGACTCGCCCGGGCTTTCAACAGGAACACGACTCCGTCCCGCCCAGGCACGCCCATCAACACGAGCTCTTCACCCTCGGGATCCAGAGCGGCCGGAGCCGGCCACACTTCAAAGGATGCCAAGACGTCCCGCGGCTGATCGCGCGCGATGAAGAGCGACACCGGCGGGGCGGCCGTAAGCGTGTCATTCGTGGGGACCACTTCCCGAGCACGCAGCTCGCGGATCTCATCCACTAGATCACGTAGGAACGTGGGCTTGTCCTCCGGTTGCGGGTCGAGGGCTTCACCGCTGAGATCCACCGGCACCCAAGCAGCACCCACGAATCGATACGTCGCTTCGCCGGCGCTCCGGTCGAACTCGGCGCCCTCCGGCACCCGAACTCCGATCGCCAGTGGCTTCACAGCCGAGCGATAGACGTCGCGCGAAACGTAGGTGGCCCACGTCCGCTGCATGACCTCGAGGGTCTTGCGCGGGACGAGCACGACCTGGGCATCATCTCCGCGACGCGCGTAAACGAACTGATCACCCTGCGGCTTGCCCAGCCGAATGGTGGTCTCGATACCGCTCGTCGGCAGCACCGACAGAGTGAAGAAACCTTGAGCCAAACCAAACTTCGCGTCGGCCGGATCGCCGTCCACAAAGCCCCCAACTCCGAGACTCTGAATCGCGTGAAGCAGTTCGTTGATCGCCGTAGGGGCCGTGTCCGCGGCACGCGGTTCAATCATGCGAAACGGCACGTCGCCCTGACGAGTGAACACCACACGCTCTGCGAGGACACCATCCACGCCTCCCGACGCTGCGCCGGGATCCAGGACAATTCGACTGAACTCGCGAACCTGCGGCGAAATCAGCCAGCGCGATCGCAGCATGTCGACGGAGAGACCGAACAGGTCCCTGAACGAGTTTGGCAGCGTCGTAAACACGACGTCTCTGCCAACAACGTGACCCAACACACTCCCCGACTCGAGAATCCAAAGGTCTGCCTGCTCGGTTCCACGGTTGCCCTTCACGATGACAGTGCCATCCGCGGGGCGTTCCGGCAGGCGCACGAGCCCCGCAGGGAAACCTGCCGCCCGAAGCCCGACCGCCGCACCCAAAAGGCTGGAGACCGCCGAGGGATCGGCCCGGGTCTCTAGGGGTTCGACCATCTTCCAACCTTCACCACCTCGCACCAGCGCGGTGACGGTTTCGACGACCGTGCCATCGCTTGCCGTAGAATTCGCGGGTTGACGACGACGCAACTCGATGCGGCGAACATCCGTCACGCGATGCTCAAACATCTGACGCTCGCGGATGTCATCTGGATTGAATTGCAGCGCGGAAAGAAGGGCCGTTCCGCCACGGAACACGGTGTCGCCGCGCCGAACAAAAACCTCTTCGCCGCCGAAGCCCTTGCCCCCGACTTCGAGTTTGACCACTTCGTTGGGGAACGTCGCTTCGAACACCGCACGAGGTTCGAGCAGTCCTCGCTCCTCCAGCTGCTCATCGCTCAGCTCTGCGACCTTCTTCTCTTCGGCGACCTGCGCCGAGTCGAACGCAGACGCCATGGTTTGGAGCCACGCGCGGGAAGCAAGATCTCGCACCGGCTCAGTCAGTCGGAATCGTCCCTGACCAGCGGCCTCCATGACGACCGGCGCGCCACCGTCAACTCGCTGCACATGGATGCGCAGAGCATCGCCCAATCGATGGCCCTGCAACGCAGGAACCATGATCGAGCCGGGGTCGACGATTTCCTCGTCTTCAGCGAAGTACAGAATGGCGCCTAACCCGCCCGCCAACAGCAGCAAGACCAACAGTGCACGAAATCCCATTAGATGCGACTCCTACGGAATCCGACAATCAGGCCAAGCAGTAAGAAAGCCCCCGGCACGCCGAGAATGG
>CBESZZ010000342.1:0-5024 GCA_965534055.1 uncultured bacterium
CTACGGGATGGTCTACAGTTACGATCCCATCACACCATCGAGCACGTCGAGTGTTAGTTGCAGCCCCGCGTCGATCTTCTGGAACAGTCGAGGAGCGACTTCAAACACACGGCAGCGAATCGGCAACGAGTTCGGATCTATCCAGGTGGGAAGCACACCGCCGAATTCCGTTCACTTCCTCATCCTGGGAACGCAGGCAATCAACATGCCCGTGAGCGGACCGGGAATCGGAATGGGTTGCAACTTGCTCGTCCCTGCAAACGGACCAGGGCACGTGGGGATCTTTCCGATTCAAATCGGCGTCAACGCCTCTTGGAATTTGCCGCTGCCGCCCTTCCTGAATTCCATGACGCTCTACTTCCAGGACTGGCACTCGAACAGTGCCACGACGCGGTTCATCAGTTCACAGCGCCTTGAGGTTCCCATCGCGAAGTAGTGCGGGGGTTTCCGAAACGTAGATCGGTACTCTCCGCGCATGATTCTCAACGCGACAATCCTCGTTTCGGCGCTCACGGCATCGATTCCTCAACGATTCGAAAACCCGGTGACGATCGTCGAGTCGATTGAAGCTCCTCAAGAGTTGATTGAGCGGGCAGGAAACCGCACGCAGGTTCTGCTCCGCGATGGCGACCGTTTCACCTTCATCTACAGAAGTGATGCGGCAGAGGCGAAGCTGACCTCGTGGCTTGGCGCGACACTGAAGCCACACGGACGTTCAGGGTTTCACCTCGCGCAAATCGTGGTGCCGGGTAGCGACAAGCTGCTCATGAGCTACGCCTTCTCCAACAACGACGAGGAAGTTGCGCCGCGGATGATCGACTACCGCGGATCGAACGCACCGGAAATCCCCCAGTCGGTTGCGGTGCTCGATGGGCAGCACTTGCGCTACTCGATCGACAGCACGCACCTCGGTGAAGCGCGCGCGTTCGAAGTCTACGTGCCGAAAACCAAGCAGACCGACCTCCCGGTCGTCTACATGACGGATGGTCGCTACCTGCAAGACTACGTCGGCGCGCTGGACTGGAAGATCCGCAACGGAGAGCTGGCGCCGGTGGTTGTGGTTGGCATCCACAGCGGCGGCTACGTCGGTGATCGGAAATGGAAGTTCCGCACCGAGCTTGACCATCGCGCGCTGGAGTATCTGGGCGGGCTTGGCAACGAACGGTACGAGCAGCACAAGATGTTCGTGAACTCCGAGCTCATACCGTTCATCGAGGCGAAACACGGAGTCTCGAGGGACCCCAGCAAACGCGTGTTGTCCGGCTACTCCAACGGCGCGGCCTATGCGTTGACCGCAGCGATCGAAGAGCCGGAGTCGTTTGGCCATGTCGCGGCGTACTCGGTTGCTTACTTCGATCGCGAGGCGCTCAAGCAGTCCGCAGAAAAGGCGGCGAAGCTGCCAGCCGTTCGATTGGCGGGTGGTGAACTCGAGCGATTCATCATGGGCACCCGCGCCGCGCATTCGATCCTCGACGAGGCTGGTGCCGAGGTGCAGCTGCGTTCCTTCGTTGCGGGGCACGATGGGCTGATGTGGCGCGTGGCCTTGTTGGAGGATCTGGTGGCCCTCTTCCCCGGCAAGAACGCCACTGCGGGCAAGTGAAGAGTCGGCGGATCTTCGCTCCGCCGAACGAGTGAGGAGGTGATGCCCGCGCGACTCACCGCGCCCAGTTGCGACATTCGTCGCACCATGCTACGTTTGTAGCATGCGTGCAAAGAACGTCAAACTCAGCCGCCGCGAACGGGAAATCATGGATCTGCTCTATGCAACGGAAGACCCTCTGGCCGCCGACACAGTGCGCGAACAGCTCACGGACTCGCCAAGCAACTCCGCTGTTCGAGCCATGCTGACGAAACTGGAGACCAAGGGGCAAATCGGTCGGCGGGCCGACGGCTTGCGCTACGTCTACGCCCCGACCGGTTCGCGCACCGCCGCGCGTCGGAACGCTCTCACTCGATTGATTGAAGTATTCTTCGGCGGCTCGCCCGAACGCACGGCAACGGCGTTGCTGGAACACGACGACTGGACCGAAGAAGAACTCGACGCACTCAGCGCTCAGATCGAAGCGATCCGTGCGCAGAGAACGAAGAAGGCGACAAAGCGGAAGAATCGCTGATGGGCAACCTGATCGACCGCACCGTCGCAACTCTCGAAGGTTCGCCGGAGCTCCTGTTGTTGTTCAAGGCCACCCTTGTGTTGGCGATCGGACTCATCGCGCTGGTGCTGATGGCTCGGGCAAACTCTTCGCTTCGCCACCTCGTGTTGGCTGCGACGTTCGGGGCGCTGGCGGTGTTGCCCATCGTTGGGTCAGCGAGCGTCGCGATGACCGTCGCGATTCCCATCACGAGCACCCCCGCAGGGCGCACGCCAACTTTCGACCACACAGTTCGAACCGACATCGTCCATTCGACGCCAGCGGCGAACACCGACGAGTCCGGTGAACTAGACAAGTCGCTTGCGGACCTGGCCTTCGAAGCGCCCCAATCCCCTGGATCGAGTGAATCGGAGATCGCGACGCCCGCGACGTGGAAGTTCTTGCGAAGCTTGATGCAAGTGCTGTGGCTGGGGGGCGCACTGACGCTGCTTCTGCATCTGATCGTCCACCTCATCCGGCTCCACGGCCTGCGACAAGAGGCCGAACCATCGCCAATCTTGGAAGCCGCCGCCCAACGAATCGCCGCTGGCCTTGGCATTCGACGGCCCATCACCGTTAGAGCGCACCACCTCAACGCCGGTCCATTCACGTTCGGAGCCTGGCATCCCACGATCCTCCTCCCCGCAGATGCCGTTCACTGGGAACCCGACGCGTTGCACCGAGCGTTGGTTCACGAGGTAGAACACGTCCGACGCTACGACTGGCTAGTGCAAGTCACGGCTCGGTTGGTTTGCATCGTGTATTGGTGCATTCCACTGGTTTGGATCGCCTGGCGTTCGCTTCGATTGGAAGCGGAGCGGGCCAGCGACGATGCGGTCGTGAGCCAAGCAGATGCTGTGGACTACGCCGACCAGCTAGTAGCTCTGGCTCGCCGCACCCGACACCCCGCAGAACTAACTCTAGGAATGGCTTGCCGACGGGATCTCGCGGTTCGCATCGCTGCACTGCTGTACGATCAGCAGGCAAGAGGCCGCGCCGGCCGGCGAGTCGTCACGCTGGCGTTGGCCACTGCCACGGGATTCGCTGCAGCGCTCGCACCACTCCGAGTCGTCCCCGACAAATCCCACTTCGACGAATCCGCGCAGAACACGGCGCAGCAACAAGACCCGCCGGTGGTGGTTGCCGCGACTTCACCGAGCCATCTGGTTCGCTCAAAGGGCGATGCGACGACGGCGCACGTCGATGGTCGAGCTGAGGAGCGCAAGTTCCAAACATTTCGAACCAAGGCTCTCGATCACTCGCTCTTCCGCGCTTCGCGTCGGGGCAACATCGCCGCGGTGCAACGCTTCCTCGACGAAGGCGCCAATCCAAACGTCACCATCCCTTTGGACGGCAGCTCGCTGATCGCAGCTGCGAAACGGGGTCATCTCGCGATTTGTGAACTTCTGCTCGCCCGCGGTGCCGACGCCAACCTCGCGGTCCTGCACGACGGCAATCCCTTGATCGCAGCCGCGGCTTCAGGACACATCGCCATTGTGCGAACGCTTGTTCGACACGGCGCGCGCGTTGAAGACATCGTTCCCGGCGACGAAAACCCATTGATCGGGGCAAGCGAGTTCGGGCACCTGGATGTCGTGCGCTTCCTGATCGCTCAGCACGCGAACGTCAACAGCAGGGTTTTCGCCCCGGGAGCGAAGGAGTGGCGGACTCCGCTCCGAATGGCGACTCGCAACGGACACGACGCGGTCGCCACCCACCTGCGTTTGCGTGGTGCCGTCGACCGCTGAATCAAAGTCCATCGACAGAACAGTTCGTCCGACGTGCACGGTTCGATCACCACCACCGCAGAACCCCTTTCGCTTCTCACAACCACCCCCCACATATGGCCATCCTCGACATTCGAGAACTTCCCGACAACTCCACGATCACCGCGGATCTTGTAATCATCGGCGGAGGGATGGCGGGCATCACGCTGGCTCGCGAGTGGGCGGGCAAAGACAAAAGGGTCGTGATCCTCGAGTCTGGCGGCGAGAGCTCCGACGACGCCACGCAAGACCTCTACGCGGGCAAAGGCACCCTCGCCGCTGACGGCAATGCAGACCTGGACGACGAACACTATGTGGGGCACTCGCGCGCTCGGTTCTACGGCGGCTCGGGCAACCGGTGGGGTGGCAAATGCGTCCCGTTGGATGCCGCGGATTTCGCCGCCCGTCCCTGGCTCGGCGATGTCGGGTGGCCGATTGGTCGCGCCGATCTGCAACCGTTCTACGACCGTGCCTGCGACATCTTGTCGATCCCGCATTTCGACAAGGACTACTCCCAGCCTCAACACGAGGGACGTCCACCTCTCGTGATGAACGAAGCGCAGCACATCACTTCTCTGCCTCGCTGCCACACGAAGGTCACAGGAAACCACAGGATTGAGTTCGACGAGTTTCGGTTCGGGTTCACCGACGCGGCCAACATCTCGGTTTACCTCCACGCAAACGTGGTGCGCTTCGACATGAAAGAAGATGGCAAGACACTCGGCGGTGTTGGCGTCGCCACCCTCGACGGCAAGACCTACAACGTGCGCTGCAAGAAATGCGTGCTGGCGTGCGGCGGCATCGAGAACGCCCGATTGTTGTTGGTGGCGAACTCCCGTGGTGAAACCGATATCGGCAAGCGGTCGGACGCGATCGGCCGCTACTTCCAAGGGCACACGGTGGTCTCCGCCGATCGCAGCCCCACCCACACCGGCACACGTATCCAGTTCACCGAACCGCCGGATTCGATGAGTCTCTACGTCGACCGCCAGCCGGACAAAACCCATGCGGTGCTCGGCTCCACCAAGGCAGGACAGCAGCACTACGACACGGCGGCGTTCACCGTCACGATGGGTCTAGAACATTCACCGGCTGGCGAGGAACGCGCGATCCATACCATCGCCGC
>CBESZZ010000343.1:0-5009 GCA_965534055.1 uncultured bacterium
ATGGGCCTGCAGGCCCACGACGACTACTGGGGTTTGCGCGTTGTGCAGGGCGCGTTGATGCACGACCTGAACAACTATCGCGCTGAGTTGAAGAAGGACAGCGGCTTCGCAAGTGATCGGGCTGAGGCACTCGATGTTCTAGAGCAAGCGACAATGGACTACATCGCCGGGCTCGACGCTTTGCCACGCAAGGACGAAAGCGGCGTTGCGTTCCAGACTTGGTTCTACGCGGCTGTCGGAGCATCTGACGTCGGGGCGATCACCCCGACCACTCTGCTCGCGCAAGGCGAGACGGATAAGATTCGCGCAGCGTTCGAGTCCATCCCGGCCGACCGTCGCAAGCGTCACATGAACAGCTTTGCGAACTCGCTGTTCACCCGACTCTCGGGGGTGAACGCCAGCGTGAAGTTTCGCTACCTGAAAGCCGGGTTTGAAATCGTCGGTGACCACCCGCAGGCGAAGCCAGCGCGTGAGGTCTACGACTACTACATGGATCTCAACACCGAGATCGAGTTGCTCACGACGATAGACGGCGACGATAAAGTCGGCACGGAGCCGTTCGGGGTCGCCGTCGCGATTCGCCACACGGCCGCGATCGAACGAGAGAGTGGTGGGTTCGCCAAGTACCTGCAGAACCAAAACAACTCGCCCTACAGCTTCAACTACGGCCGCCCCACCGAGAACTACCGCGATAAGTTCGACGAGGCCAACCGCAAGGTGCTCAAGGAGCAGTTCGAGGTGTTGTCGGTCACTTTCAACGACGCGAAAGCCACGTCGATGGGTGACCCCAAAACCGGGTGGCGCAAGACACCGTATGCCTATCTGTTGCTCAAGGCACGTGGCCCCGAAGTGGACCGTCTGCCGCCGCTGCAGATCGATTTGGACTTCCTAGACACCAGCGGCTACGTGAGCCTGCCCGTGGCGTCGGAAGCCTTGCCGCTGGATGCATCGGTCGAACAGTCACCGCGCCCCTTTGACGCTCTCGAAATCACGCAAGTTCTCGACGAGCGCAAAGCCAAAGACCGCGAGCTGATCGTGGAGATCCGCGCAAAGGCACATGGCCTGATCCCAGAGCTGGAACAACTCGTGACGCTCGATCCAGAAGAGTTCGACGTGGTCAGCACGGGAGCCCAAGACGTCAGTGTGACTTCGTTCACCGACGACCAGCGAGGCGTCATCAGCGAGCGGATTTGGAACGTGAAGCTCACGGCCAAGGAGGGCGCCAAGGCGGCGCCCAAGTCGTTCACGTTCCCCGCTCCGATTCTCGAAGACTCGACGGTCCTCTATCAGCGCTACCTCGATGCGGACTTGATCGAAGCGACGCCCGAAGTCTCGCTGGAAGGCGACTACGTCGAGCAACCGTTCCCGTGGTTGCTCGTGATCTTGGGCGGCATCGGTCTGCTCGCCGTGATTCTGCTCATCTTCCTGTGGAGTCGTCGCCCCCGCCGCGAACGCGCCCAAGGCCTCAGCATGCCTGAGCAGGTGACGCCGTTCACCGTGCTTGGCTTGCTCCGCCAGATTGAGCGCAAGAACGGATTGTCCGAGAAGCGCAAGCGCCAACTCACCGAGTCGATCGTCAGCATCGAGCGCTACTACTACGCGCCGGACGAAGTGCGCACGCAGCTGCAACAGCCAGACATCTCCGACATCGCCCAGAACTGGGTGAAGCGAGCGGGATAGCCGCACAGTGGATCGCACCCACACCGTCTTCGACGCTGGAGCGACGCTTCGCTTCGATCGGCCCAAAGTCTGGGCGGATCGCGCTCGCGCCTACAGAGTGTTCGTCGACGATGAACTCGTCGGGAAGATCAAGGAACGCGGAACGCTCAGCGTTCGCGTGGCTCCCGGTGCCCACACAATCCGAGCAAAGATGGATTGGATGAGCAGCGGGACGCTGCACATCCACGTTGAAGATGGCGAAATAGTTCCACTTGAGTGCGTAAGCAATGCCAGCGGTCTGCGGCTGCCGCTTGGAATGGTCTTCGCGGTCTTCAGGCCCAGCCGCTACCTGAACTTGCGCCTCGTGGATTCTTAGTGCGTGACCACACCGTCGCGCGCCGCTGCCCGAAGCCTGCAAAGCCGCGCGCCATTCATGGAGCCCTCTAGCCCTACTCCTTCCCAAGCCGTTCTACGGATCACCCGTCCGAAGGGCATGGCAGACATGATCCGTGCCTACAGGATTCGGGTCGACAACACCGAACGCGGCGCAATCAAGGCGGGCGAGACGATCGAATTCCCGATCGACGCTGGCCTGCGTCATGTAGTCGCCAGAATTGACTGGTGCGGCAGCCCTGTGTTGCCAATCCAAGCCGCGCCGGGCGCGACCATTGAGCTGGTTTGCGAAAGCAACTTGCTGGATTACCGCATGTTCCTCGCGAGATTCTACATGCTGTTCAAGCCCAAGCAGTACCTGACGCTCACCGTCAAGACGTAGCGCTTGGCCATCACGCACGGTGCCTAGCATCGAAGCGCGCGCAGTCCACGCCACCGAACGCCTCTTGGATCGCCTCGGCGAAAGCTCCTGATCGACCATGACAACGCGGTCGTTGATCAACTTGCGCACAGTATGGATCGCTGCAGGTGCATTTGACTTTATGCTGATCGGCAGCGCTCTCCGTCCAAGGAGAGCGGTCGAAGGAGTTATGTAGACCGATGCCGAATTCGCAAGATCACGACGACCTCTCCGTGCTGTTCGGACGCCATTTGCCGTGGTTGAAGGAACAGATCAAGCGTCGTATGGGTCACGATCTGCGCCGCCGAGAGGGAGTCAGCGACATCGCGCAATCCGTCTGTCGCGAAATCCTGAAAGACCAAGACGACTACCAGTTCGAGAGCGATCGGTCGTTCCGCAACCTGTTGTTCGGGCAGGCGATCTACAAACTGCTCGATCGTGGTCGGTTCCACAGCAGGCCGATGCGCAATGTGCGCCGTGAAGTCGCGATCGAGACTCTCGGTCAAGACGACAGCGACACGATCCTCGATCCAGGCGAAGACGCGCGACCGGTCGACATCGCAATTCAGCAGGAACAGATCGACATGCTGCGTCGCGCCGTAGACCAGCTTCCAGACGATCAGAAACTGGCCATCTCTGGACACCTTGCTGGTTTGACGTCCGCGGAGATCGGCGCGCGGTTGGAACGCTCCGCAGAAGCGATTCGCTCGCTTCGGCGACGCGCCCTGGCGAATCTGTCTCGAGTGTTTGGAGCGACACGAGACAAGTGAGCCCCGAGTCGAACAAACCGACGACAACGCCACCAAACGCAACGGATGCGTTCGTCGAGCGCTGCATCTCGGCATGGGAGACGCGAGGCAGCCAAGCTGCAGAAGCACTTCTCGCAGAGGCCCCCACGGAAATCGCCGATGAAGTTCGCGCACGATTCCACGGACTTCGGGGAGCCAGACTTCTGCCGGAACCCGCAATCTTGCCGGAATCGATTGGGCCATACCGGGTCGTGGATCGCCTGGGTGCGGGCGCCATGGGAACGGTGTTCTTGGCGGAGGGCCGCGAAGGTGTCTTGAGCCACGTCGCAATCAAGGTTGTCTCCTCAAGCCTGTCCTCATCGGAGATCCTGGCACGCTTCCGAGACGAACGCACGATGCTCGCGAAGCTCGACCACCCTGGAATCGCGCGAATCTTGGACGCCGGCACCACAGCGGATCAGCGGCCCTACTTCGTGATGGAACACGTTGCTGGTGGACTTCCTTTGACGGACTTCTGTGCAGTTCATCACTTGTCGCCAGTGGATCGCCTGAAACTCTTTGCGTCCGTGTGTGACGCGGTGCAACACGCTCACGACCACGGCATCATCCATCGCGATCTCAAGCCGGCGAATATCCTCGCGTTCCATCGAGGAGGCAAGCCGTCGATCAAGGTCATCGACTTCGGTTTGGCGAAGCTAGTCGGCGAGGCAGACGCCGCTCGCACCCAAACCGGAGTGCGCATGGGAACGCTGGAATACATGAGTCCGGAGCAAGCACGCAGTTCCCGCGACATCGACGTACGCACGGATATCTACGCCCTGGGAGTGATTCTCTACGAGCTACTCGCTGGAGGGCGCCCTTTCGACATCGACTCCCACCGCGACGACATCGCCGCGCAACAGCGCGTGCTGCACGCGATCTTCGAGACTCCCCCACTGTTGCCCAGCCGAAAACTGAGCACGACAACCGCGCACTCCGGGCCGGACGCCACGCGAACCGATCTTCATCGACGGTTGCGAAGCGAGTTGGACTGGGTGGTGATGAAGGCCCTGGCCAAGAACCCCAATCACCGATACGCAGAAACGCGCGAACTCGGCGACGAGGTCCGCAGCCACCTCGCCGGCAACGGCGTCACGGTTCGGCCGCCCAGCACCATGCATCGGGTGCGCGCATTCGCTCGGCGTCGACAGAAAGTGCTGACCGTTGCTCTGGTCCTAGTCGCTGCTGCTGCCGTCGCATCGCCCTTCGTCGTCGAGATGGTGCGCGAGGTGCAGGCCGCGAAGCGCAAACCCGAACGCGACAGTCTTATCGCGACCGTCGATCAAGACCTCGTTCCTGCACATCCCGAGTCGGTCACCAAACTTGAGCAATTGCTACAAGTAGCAAGACCGCTGCGGACTGAAGCAGACGCAGAATTCGAAGCGGCACACGAGGACGTCGAGCATCGCCTCGCTCACGCCAGGACGATTGCCTCTCGCTCGACGGAGTTCGCCGAGGAAGGCTGGCGTCAGGCGCTCTCAAGAATCGCGGACCAGCCGAAATTCCAAGGCATCTCGTTGCCGCCACAGATGGGGCTCGTCCCACTGGGACCGCATCCACAGACCGGGCTCGAGGAGTTCTGGCACGTAGCGAGCGGCGAACGCCCGCTCTTTGATCCCACTCGCGGTGCCGTGGTTGGCCCGGCAACAGGAATCGTGTTCGTGCTGTTGCCGCCGGGATCCTTCTTGATGGGCGGGCAAGCCACAGACTCGGACGCACCTAATTATGACCCGCTCAGCGGACGCATTGAGCACGGGGAACTAAGAGAG
>CBESZZ010000344.1:0-5004 GCA_965534055.1 uncultured bacterium
CAACTCAACTCAACCACTCGCCATGAACTTCTTCCATCTCACGGGCCTTGCCGCCGTCTCTTTCGCCTCAGCACTGACCGCCCAGTCAGTCAACCTACCTCCCGCTGGCCTTGCTCCGGGAGACACCTACCGCGTTTTGCTCACGACCCCTGACAGGAGTGACGCAACGTCCACGGACATCGCGGACTACAACGCCTTTGTGCAGGCGCAAGCCGCGAACAACCCGGCACTTGCCGCTCTGAACACGAATTGGACGGCGGTGTGCAGCACGGCGACTGTCGATGCCCGCGACAACACGAACACCAACCCAACGCCGGCGGGCCCGACCGGGCTCCCGATCTACCGCACCGACGGCCTCCGTCTTGCCGACGACTATGACCATCTGTGGAGCACGGTATCCACGCCGCTCTACGGCACGCCTTCCGGAGCGACCGGCGGGCGCCCCTTCGAAGGCTGCTGGACCGGCACGAGCATCGTCGGCATAGCGAACCGTGAACTCGGTGGCACTGCACGGCCTTGGATCGCGAACCACTGGATCGCCGACGAACGATGGATCACGGGCTTCACCGCTTACCCAAACACCACACCTCTGCGCTTCTATGCTATGTCCGACGTGCTGACGGTGCCTATGCCGATCGTTGCCAACGCGACTGCGTATGGGGTTGGTTGCGCGGGAATCGCGCCCGTGACCTTCTACCAGTCCGGCTTCTTTGAACCCGGCAACAGCACCGTCGAAATGCGCTGGAACGGCACCGCATACGACCTGTCCGGGAGCTTCCAGCGCATCGTCCCCGTGGTTGGCGGCACGCCGTTGACTCTTGGCAACGAAGAGCTGCAAAGCCTGACCTTGCCGTTCTCGATGCCGACTCCGACGGGCTCGACGAACACCGTGCGCCTAAGTTCGAACGGATTCTTGGCCTTCCAAACCACGATGAACCCCGGCGCAATCCCCTCCTCGTCAGCCCTGCTGGCGGACGAAGCGCGGCTCGCATTCCTGTGGCACGACCTCGATCCGTCCCTCGGTGGCACGGTATACGCGTCCGTGGATGCGAACGACCCCAGCCTCTTCCGCATCTCGTTCCTCGACGTGCCGTCGGCTGGCAACATGAACGCTCGGAACTCGGTTCAGGTCACCCTGTCGAGCAACGGTGACGTCCGCATGGCATACGGCCAGATCGGGGCGCAAGGCCTCACGATCGGCTACTCGACCGGCAATGGCGCACCCGACCCGGGTTCGATCAACCTCGCACAGCTGCGCCCTTCGGCATGCTACGAGGAGAACGTCACGGACTTTGCGTTCACCAGCTTCGACATGGTGTTCGCCGGTGCGAACGCCAACTACGACTTCCGTCCGGGCACTGGCACCTACGTTGCTCCGCAGGGCGCGGCCACCGTGTTCGGCGATGATCAGGTGCAGCAGATCACTCTGCCGTGGAACTTCGTCAACACTCAGGGTTCGACCAACGCCGTTTGGCTCTGCTCCAATGGTCACCTCTCCTTCGAAGCCGAGGTACTCGGGCAGACCTTCTCGAACTTCTCGCAGTTCGGAACCTTGGACAACCGGCTCGTCTTCCTCGGAACCGATCTCGATCCAACTTCGGGTGGCTCGATCTACACCGAGGTCGACGCAATGAACGCGGACCTGTTCCACATCACCTTTGTGGACGTGCCGGCCTTCCGCAGCAGTGACCGCTTCACTTGCCAGCTCACCATCAGTCGCTTCGGGGTGATCCAGGTGAACTACGAGGCCGTCGCGACGATCCCGGTGGTTGGTTTCACCCTCGGTGGCATGTCGACGTTGAACCCAGGGTCGTCGGACCTCACCCAAGACCTGCCGCTCACCCTGGGCGGAGGAACGACGCAGAGCATCTCGACCACCATGACGATGCCCCTGCAGCTCACTTCGGACCGCCCAGTGCGCGGTGCATCGCCGACGTTGACCGTCTCGAACATTCCGCCATCGACCCTCTTTGGCGCCTTGATCGTGGGTGGCCAACAGTTCTCGCCTGGCATCAGCCTGTCGAGCTTCGGCATGCCCGGTTGCAGCCGCTTCACCGACGGCAGCCTCGCGACGGTTCCCTTCGCCATCAACGGCTCGGTGGGTCAAAGTCAGCTGGCCATCCCTGCGGGTGCCGATGGAATCCAACTGTTCTGGCAGGCCGCAGTCATCGCCCCGGGCGTCAACCCGCAGGGTGTCCTGGCATCGAACGGCATGGCTTGGACGACCGGCGTGCAGTGAGAGGCGACGCCTAGGGAGGTCGATTCACTGGTCTCCCATGGCGACTCGCGATCGCGTGCGTTTGGTCGTGCGCCAAGGAGAGGGCGCCTGAGCACTTGCGCTCAATCAGGCTCCCAAGGCCGCAGGAGAGCTGGAGTCAGCGGAAGAGGTGCATCATTCCCATCCAGAACTCGCCGGCACGTCTTTGGGGGCTATCGGTTTTGGCGCTCCGTGGTGACGCGAAGTGGGGTGCGGCGACTTCGCGCCGTAGTGTGCTCCCACGATGCATCAGCCAACAACCGTCCGGACCTTCCTTGCCTTGTGCGGGTTGAGTGTCGCCGTATCCGCTCCATCGACGTACGCGCAAGACGACGCAGCGTCCCAGGCAACGTCTAAAAGCACGAGCCAACCCAGCGCAGCGAAAACCAAGGCTCTTGACGTCAGCGCTGCGCTCGCGGAAGGCTGCGAGGTCTTGCTCGAAATGCAGGAGAACCTCTACAGCGACGATGACGCCGCACCGCCCCGTGAATGGCCCTACGAAGGCGTCTACCGCGTGCGCAGTTCGCAACATAAGGGGCCAGTGATCCCGATCGGCTATCGAGTGGGGGGCACGTCCATTGCCTCACTCGCAATGATCGAAGCGCCTGGCTACCGCGAGGACGCCAAACGCGTCGCCGCGGTCGAGCGTGCGGTGGAGTTCGTGCTCGAAGGGCTGGATGCGCCACTCATGGCGTCTGGATTCAAGGGGAGCTACGACGTGCGCGGTTGGGGGCACAACTACGCCTTGACGATGTTCTTGCGCATGGTCGAGCTGGAGGCGGTTCCGCCCAAGTTCGCGAAGGCGGTGACGGCGAAAGTGCAGTGGTTGATCGAGACACTGGAAGCCACCGCGATCCCGAAGGTTGGGGGCTGGAACTATTCACGCCGTCACGGATTCCGCGATGAGCGCAACGCGCCTTCACCATTCATGACTGCGCCAACCGTGCAGGCGCTGCTGCATGCGGCAGCCAGTGGCCATTCGGTCGATTCGGAGATTGTCGAAGCCTCACTGGTCAGCTTGCAGCGCGGCCGCACCGGTGCCGGTGGCATGACCTACACGATCCCAAGTAAGAGCAAGATCGACACCGATGAAGGGGAGCTGTCCATGATGGACAAGATGGAGGGCTCGATCGCGCGTCTGCCGGCGGTTGAAGCGACGTTGTGGATTGCAGGGCGCGGAGATCAGGAGCGACTGTGCGCTGCCATTGAGAAGTTCTTCGTGCACTGGGACGCGCTCGAAGTCCGCAAGCAGAAGAACGGGACGCACATTATGCCGTTTGGAGTTGCGCCGTACTACTTCATCTACGGTCACTTCTACGTCGCTCAGGCCATCGAGTTGATCGGCAATGAGGCGCTTCGCGACTCGCAGAGGAATCGCTTCCGTGCCGTGATGGCGAAGATTCGCGAGCCGAACGGTGGTTGGAACGACCGCGTGTTTCCGCGGTCACGCAACTTCGGCACAGCGATGGGGATGATGGCGTTGCAGATGCCTGAGCTGCCGCGGCCGAGGATTTGGGTCGCGCCTCAGCCCAAGAAGTGATCGATTCGAGCTGCTTCGCTCGATTCGAGAAGTCTTCGCCGCGAGGCGTCGTCCGTCACTTCAAGGACTTGAGCGCTGCAGCAAGCTGCGCATCGCCGCGCCCGATGAGGTCTTCAGGGTTCGGCAGCACCAATGCATCTGGTGCGACCCCGACGCCGTCGTAGAGCTGCCCGTTCGGCTGAAAACTGGCCATGCTCGCAAGTCGAATTTCGATGCCGCTTTGGGGTAGGCGGTAACGTCGACTGCGCGCGCTGCCCCCGCCGCTTGGCGTGCCGAGCAGGGTCACGTTGTTCCAACCCTTCAAGGCGCCCAGGAAGATGTCGGTTGCGGAGAAGCAACCCGTGTCGAGCAGCACAACCACAGGCTTATCGAAGTGGTATGCCTTTGGGTTCGCTTCGCGCTCGAGCACCATCCAGTGCCAGTCGCTGAAGTCCGCTGCCGGTGGCGCCCACTGCGGCTTGAACTTCTCGCTGGCCTTGGCGATGGCCTCACGCGCGGCGTCGCTCCAGCATTCCGCCTCGGCTAGGTAGAGAAAGCGGTTGCTGAGGAAGCCGTCGCGCGGCTTCGCATCGCGTTCTGGAGGCGGGATGCGGTAGGCCGCGACGTTCGCGATGTGTGGCGCGTCTTTCGGTCCCATGAAGTAGGGGAACAGGTGGCGCAGCGCATCCCGTGAGCCGCCGCCGTTGCCGCGCACGTCCACGATCAGTGCGCGAGCGTTCTTTGCGCCAGCCATCGTCGCGTCGATTCGCGCCAGAAACTCCGGTTCGCGTTCCATGCTGTCGATCCGCAGGTAGGCAATGTTTTCCGGCAAGTTCGGGGTCTTGCTAGGCCAGGCTCCGTACGTCGGGCGACGCTCCACGATGTCCAGTTTGACCTTTGTTTGCTTCCCTTTGCGCGTGGCCAGAGTGAGTTCAAGGGAGCTAGCTGTCGAGTCGTTCAGAGCAGAGCGCACGCGCGCGAACTCGCGAAGGCTGTGCACCGCACGCCAGCGCATGGTGGGTTCTGCTGCGGCGGTGACGTCGCGTTTCGCGGCTTCGATCCACGCTTTGATGGGTTGACCGTCGATGGCAACGACGAACGGATGGTCCGCGTCGAGGAAGTCCGAGCGATTCGACTGAAAAGCAACGATGCCACCATCGGCTTCGCCAAAGAGGCACGGTACGTAGCCTGAAGCTGGGCGCAGCATCCGTCCTTGAACACCCGCATG
>CBESZZ010000345.1:0-4999 GCA_965534055.1 uncultured bacterium
AACCAACGGTGGGGCTGCACCCAAGAGACACGGAGCGGCTTCTCGCCACGCTGGAAGATCTGCGTGCGCTGGGCAATACGGTCGTTGCCGTGGAGCACGATGAAGCGGTGATTCGTCGCGCCGACCACGTCATCGACATGGGGCCCGGTGCGGGCCGCCACGGCGGTCGTGTTGTGGCCGCGGGGACGCCCGAGGCCGTGGCCAAGTCCAAGGGTCTGACCGGCAAATACCTGCGCGGAGAATTGGCGGTGCCGATCCCCGCTGAACGTCGGGTGCCCACGGGGAGTATCTCGATGGACGATGTGAACGTGCACAATCTGCGCTCCGTCGACTTGGAACTCCCGGCCGGTGTGCTGATCGCAGTGACAGGTGTCTCTGGAAGCGGCAAATCTTCGCTCATCATGGATGCGCTGGTGCCGGCGTTGCGTGAGGAAACGGCAGGGGTGTACTTCGACAGCGTGGAAGACGGTGACGAAGCCGAAGCCGCAAACTTCAGCTACGACTTGGTCGTCGTGGACCAGGGGCCGATCGGGACGACACCGTCGAGCAACCCTGCAACCTACTGCGGCATCTTCGATCCGATCCGGGAGCTGTTTTCCAAGCTTCCGCAGAGTCGCATGAAGGGGTTCAAGCCCGGTCGTTTCTCCTTCAATGTCGCGGCAGGGCGATGCCACGCGTGTGACGGCAAAGGTCAGCTGCAGATCGAGATGCACTTTCTCGCGGACGTTTGGATCACGTGCGATGTCTGCAAAGGCAAGCGCTACAACGCTGAAACGCTGGCCGTGCAGTGGCGAGGGAAGTCCATCGCGGATGTGCTCGCGACCGAAACGACGGAGGCGCTCGAGCTCTTTGGCAACCACCCGAAGATCGCGCGGCCACTGCAGTTGCTTTGCGATGTTGGTCTGGGCTACCTGCGGCTTGGTCAGGCGGCGCACACCCTTTCAGGTGGAGAAGCGCAACGCATTAAGCTTGTCGCGCAATTGGCGAAGCGCCCGCGTGAGCACAACATCTACCTGCTGGATGAGCCGACGACAGGCCTGCACATGGACGATGTCGCCAAGCTGATCGTGGTGCTCTCTAGACTCGCGGATCGTGGTGACACTGTGATCGTGATCGAGCACCATCTGGACGTGATCCGGGCAGCCGACCACGTGTTGGAACTTGGACCTGAAGCCGGCGCGGGTGGTGGGCGCATCGTTGCGAGTGGTCCGCCTGAAGTCATTGCGGCGGGCAAGACCGCAACCGCACCGTTCTTGGCAGCGGCCATGGCTCAACATGCGCCCAAGGGCAAAACCGCGGCAAAGAAGAAGGCCAAGACGGCCAAGCGGCCGCGCAAGACGCGAGTCGCTCCGGTTGATTGAGACGCCGCCGCACTGATTAGTCGAACGTAATCCGTGCCGCCATCTCGGTGAACCACGCGACGTGCTTGTTAAACTTGTCGGTTGCGAGCTTCGCCGTGCGGCCCTTGGCAATCGCCCGGAGGAGCACGAAGCGCCGGCCCTTTCGCAAGAGCGTCCAAGATTCGATGGCCGTTTCGCCTTCGCCATCGAACGTGAATTGCCAAGCCATGCGATTCTCCTCCGTAGCATCACCTTGTGGCTTCAGCTGTGGAAGTTGAGGCAGCTCGATGCGGTTTCCTGGGCGCAACACCGATGCGCCGTCGGAGAGCCTGAACAGAGTGGACGCGGTGCTTTCATCGCGCTCGCTGTAGATGCCCTGCATCACGAAGCGCACATCCCCCGTGGGGCGGTCGTTGTTGAAGCACTCGAGGTGCATCGTGGCCGTGCCTTCGGTGGAACGTCTGAGCGTGACGTTGTCGGTCGGATCTACGGACACTTTGACTCTCGGGTGGCGGTAGCCACCCTCCTGGGTCATCAGCCCTGAATCACCACGATCCTTGGGGGTGATCCGCAGTGCGGTGAAGCGTTCGGCGCCGCGACCGACACGGCTGGCAAGCCACTGCACGCGGAGCGGCCATGCGCGCACGGGCAACTCTTCACCAGTGCGGCTTCGAGTTCGCCAGGTGGTCAACAGGTCCACGGTCACGACGTCGTGAACGCGGGTGATGTCGGTGATCTCCGACTCTAGGTCGTAGCTACCGCGCGCCACGTCCGGTGCTCCATCCGGTGTCGTGAGCAACGCCTTCGTCAGTCCCGTGGGTCGGTGCAGGAAATCGTTGTGCAGCAGTTCGCTGAGTTCAAGCGGGTCGCCGTCGTTCCACGCCTCAAGCAAAGATCGAGTGGCTCGACGGGTTGCTTCGATCGGTGCAGGGCGCGCGGACAACAGTCCATCGCGGCGAAACTCGACCTCAAGAGCCAGGAGCTGCGTGGTTTGACCCTTTGGCTGGAACTTGAACAACAGCTCGGTACCTCTCGTGTCGCGAAGTTTGGCACCGGGAGCAGGAGCCACGCGATCGACGTGGCAGTCGGGTGGCAGGATCACGCGATGAATGACGGGAAGATGCGGGCTGGCCGCGACCGGCAAAGACAGGCGGTAGCGAGTCCCGTCTAGAACGAGGCCTCCCAAGGGGCGCAGTCTGGTGGAAACTTCAATGTCGTAGTTGAGTCCACTGATCGCGGTTCGCGGCAGATCGACGCGGATGCTTGAGGACTCGCCTCGACCGGAGTTTGTCGCGAATGACTGAGACACCAGCTTGCGGCCATGGCCATCTCTCACCAGCGGTTGGGACGCTTGGAGGAAGCCCGGCGTGCTGAGATCGAGGTTCATCGAATCGCGTTGCCGACCATGGGCACCATGCAGTTGCATCTCGTAGCGCAAATCGCCCAATGGCGTGATGGTCCAAGTGTGCACGGTGTAAGCGATGGCCTCACTGGTCAGGGACCGAACCTCGGCGTCGAACTTTGTGCGGGCAGCGCCGGGCAAGGGTGCGGGGCTGAATCGCGCAAAGCGCAAGCCGCCCCAAGGGTGGGATGCGAAACGCGAACTCACCTCCGCGAACGTTTCCCCGTTGTTCAGCCGGAGTTCACTTGGCTTCAGACTCAGCAGGTGTCCGCCGGCGAGCACGCGAAGGGGGTTTGCTTCTGTTGGCGAGATGTACTCGGCAGCGTTTCCGAGCAGATGCAACACCCCGGCCGGCGAAGCTCCTTCGGGCAGCGAATCGACGGGCTCGAGGTGGGTGCGGTTGTCCGGGTCGGCAATCAGTTTGGTTGGGTCGAACTCTGTGCCCCAAGGGAACTGCAGCTCCGGCAGCCCGGCGTTCGCCGCCGCAGTCCACGTTGTGCGGTCCGGGAGATGTCGTCTAGCGACAGCCGCGATCGTCCGGGCTTGGCTGAAGGACAAGCCGACCATGGGGAGGTCCACTGGGAATCGGGCTGGATCCTTGAGCGCCTCGATCGTCACGCCGCTTGGCAGCAGCTCTGCGACGACCTCGGGGTCATCGATGGTCGAGAGTGTTTCGAGGAATTGAGCGACGGAGAGTTCGACGCGAGATACGAGGTGCGACCCGTCGGCTGTGGGGATCAGAACCTCGTTCTCATGCATCAGATTGAGCGGGACGCTCTCGATGCGCAGGTCCACTACCGTGTCTCTTTCGATGTTTACACCGGTGACCACAACCCCGCTGCTAGGTGCCAGCAGTCGAACGAGCTTCGGACCGAGATGGACGAAGTCACTTGGGGTGACGGGGTTCCATTGGCCGTTCTGCGTGTGCGGGTCGCGGACGGACACTTGAGTTGAGGGTGAAGACTCGCCCCCAATGTCCAATCTGCCACGCACATGGCCACGCCCTTCGAGTCTCTGCAACGGAGCGGTCAGCAGCCGTTGTTCGTCTTCCGTCAGCAGGTTCGCGAACTGATCGAGTGGTTCGCGATCCTGCGGGTAGCGTGCGTCGAACAGCGCTTGAAACGCGCTCACGCGAGCGTCGCGCAGGACGTCGCTGGTCTCGACCAGCAGTTCGGCTTCGTCCCACGAACGACGCGCTGCGGCCAGATCTCCGGATCGGACCAGCGCCTCTTCGGCTCGTCGCAAGACGGTGACTCCGTGGTCGTGGGCGCGGCCCTTGCGGATTACGCCCGCAACCATGAATGCACCGGCGACGGCAAGCGTGGTTCCTGCGACGGCGAGAACCGTGCGGCGATGGCGTTGCAGATTGCGGCGAACGCGCACGCCAGCGTCAGTTGCGCTCACCGAGACGGGTTGCCCGAGAAGGAAGTTCCAAAGGTCGGCCTCGACGGCGGCCATGTCTCGGTAGCGATCTTCAGGCTTCTTCGCCAAGCACTTCATCACGACGCGCTCGAGCTCCTTGGGAACCCGACGGTTGTGTTTCCGCAGCCCAGGGACGTCCGTGTAGAGGATCTTGTGAACGATCTCCGCTTGGTTCGCGCCTTGGAATGGTGGCACGAGCGTCAGCAGTTCGTAGAGCAGGGCGCCGAGTCCGTAGACGTCGACTCGTGAGTCGATCTTTGAGGTCTGCCCGGTCTGCTCGGGCGCCATGTACGAAGGCGTGCCCAGCGACATGCCGGTCTGGGTCAGGCCTACAGCCGTTTCGTCTCGAGCCAAGCCGAAGTCCACAAGGACGGGGCGTCCGGACGGATGCAGCAAGAGGTTGCTCGGCTTCAGGTCGCGGTGGATAACACCTTCGCTGTGAGCGGCGACCAAGCTGGCGGCAATGTCCGCAGCGAGGGCTGCGCACGATCGAACGTAGCGACCCGCGATCCCCGGTTCTCCCGGCGGCATCACCAGAGTCGGGAACTCCTCGGTCATGCCCGCTTCTTCAACGATGGACTTTGCCAGCGAGTGGGCGGAGCGACCGGAGATGCGTTCAAGCAGGTCGGCGAGTGGAGGGCCCTCGACGAGCTCCATCGAGAACCAGTGCACGCCGTCGTCTTCACCGAAGCCGTAGATCGGGACGATGCCAGGATGCCGGAGCCGACCAGCGGCGGTTGCTTCCCTGCGGAATCGGGCGACAGACTCAGCATCCAGTCCAGCGAATGACGGGAGGATCTTTAGGGCGACCCGTCGCCCCATTGATGTTTGCCGG
>CBESZZ010000346.1:0-4982 GCA_965534055.1 uncultured bacterium
GCACGACGTCCCCGGCGAACGTCGCCACCTGTTCGTGGACGCCACGGGGCGCCGCTGCGCGGTGGCGTACTTGCTCGATGCAACCGGTGGAACAGCCATCACTGACCGGGTGGCCGCAAACGGGAATCACACGTTCGTGGCGGCACTCGCTGAGGATGGCCCCTTCCTGGCTTGGTTGGACCGCGTGGGCCTGACGTTCGCGGAAGCCGCGCGCATTCAGGCACCCGGGATCAACACTCCAGGAATGGCTGCGCCCAACCCACCGTACCGTAGAGGTCGGATTGCGACCGACACCCCCAGAGAAGACCCCGGCAAGGCAACGCCAGGAGGCACGGTGAGAACGACGACCGGTGGGGCACCCGGAATTGGTGCGGCGGCCGAGAATCCGAAAACGAGGGGAGCACGCGTCGATGCTCTGCCAGCAGAAACGTGGTCTGAGTGGTGGCGATGGAATCGGCAAGTGCATCTGCCGCACCGCGCGTTGGACCAAGCGTCGAGGTCGCGCACGGCGGTGGACCCGATCACCGCTCTGCGCGAAACGAGTCTCCAGCAGCTTCGACCCGGATTTGATTCGGAGTCTGGCCGTGTGCGTGCATCGGCCAGTTGGGCGACTGCGCGCATGGGCGATCCAGGGTCCGTCAGCCGAATGCTGAAGTTGCTCGACGATCCGGATCAAAACGTGCGGATGGCTGCGCTCTTGGCCCTCGGTCAAACGGGATCGAAACGCGCGGTGCACAAACTGCTGCAAACCGTCGAAGCAACCGACAGCACGGGAGGCCGCTACCCACAGACGTTTGCGCTGCTCGGCTTGGCTCTCGCCTCGCAAGTTCACAAGGAGGGGGCTGCAGCGAAGGCCAGCGGTTCGAGCATCGCAACAAGCCTTGTGCAGAAGGCTCTTGCTGCCACGCGTCCTGGCGAGGCGAACATGGTGGGAGTTGCGGCGCTTTCCTTCGCGCGCCTTGAGACTTCACCAGCGTTGCTTGAGACGATCAGGGACTGGGCCTCTGCTCAAGATCAGGCTCCTGCCGCTCGCAGCTGCGCCATGGCCGCGTTGGCGGTCGAGGCTTCTGGCGCGAACCTGAAGGCACTGCTCGAGGGACTCGGTAGTCGACGACTGGCCGCACGCCGTGCGGCAGCTTTGGCCTTGCGAGGTGCCGACCGAGATTCGGTTTCCGGGCCGCTGCGGACCGCCTACGAACTGGAGAGCGAGCTGCTCACCCGCGGATTCCTGCTGCTCTCGATTGGCGACGTCGGTGGGACTGTCACGGCGAATCGAGCCGAGTCGCGGTTCCTACTGCGCGAATTGTTATCGGGATCCAAGCCGCTTCGCGCATGGGCCGCACTTGGATTGGGCCGACTGCTTGGCAGTGCCGACAAAACGACCGTCGACGCCAAAACCAGAACCGAGATCGGCCTGGCGCTGCGCCATGGCTTCAAACGAGAGAAGAACCACGACAACCGCGGCGCTTACCTCATCGCCATGGGACTCGCCGGCGATGATGACGCGTTGTCGGTCTTGGTGAGCACGCTGCGCGACGACAAGAACTCATTCGTCCGTTCACTCGCGGCAGACGGGCTCGCGTTGCTTGGCGACCCTCGCGGTCTACCCGCGCTGCGCGAGGGACTCGTCGAAGACTCGTGTGCGTTCGTGCGCGCTGCCGTAGCCGAGGCGCTTGGGCGCTTGGGTGAACGAAGCGACGCCAAACGGCTCGCTGCTGCGTTTGACGTTGCGGATGACCAGCTGTTGCGTTCGCGCATTGTGGCCGGGTTGGGCGAGCTGGCATCCAAGGAGGCCTTGCATGAAGTGTTGCGACTCGCCGCCGCAAAAACCACCGACGACACGGTGCGGGCCGCCGCATATCGCAGCCTGGGGAACCTACTCGCACAGAATGCGACCCCACCGATGGCTCAGCTCTCGGCCGATGCGGACTTCACGATGTTCCCGCAGTGGATTCAGTGGGCGATGACGAACTGACGTCGGCCCAAGCCGCTGTTGATGCGACCAAGGAGTCGCGACGTGAGCAGTGCGACTCCAACGTGCCACGCACGTGGTGACTCTCGCATCGAGTGCCTTCGATGTGCGCTGTCCCGCAGCACGTACCGCGTTGGGCGGTGTGACTTGGTCAGTAGCGGGTGTGCGAAGCTTGGCTTCGTCAGTCCGTTGCAGCCATCGCGGCCGCGAGCACCGCGACGTGCACCACGTCTTGTGACGAGCAACCGCGCGACAGATCGAGCAGTGGACGTTGCAGCCCTTGGATGAGTGGGCCGTAGGCGGAGAAGCCGCCGAGGCGTTGCGCGATCTTGTAGGCGATGTTGCCGGCGTCTAGATCGGGGAAGATGAAGACATTGGCGCGGCCTTTTAGGTCGCTGTCCGGCGCTTTGCGATTGGCGATCGCGGGGACGTAGGCGGTGTCGAACTGGAGTTCGCCGTCGCTGGCGATGGTTGGGTGGGCGGTTTTGAAGATCTCGGCGGCCTCCTGAACCTTGTCGACACGTGGGTGATTGGCGGAGCCGCGGGTGGAGAAGGAGAGGAACGCGACGCGGGGTGGTTCGCCGGTGAACGCTTCGTGGTTCTTCGCCGTGTCGACAGCAAGCGTTGCGAGTTCCGCGGCGCTGGGGTCCGGAAGGACGCCGCAGTCCGCGAAGGAGAGGACCTCTTCGCCTGCTGGAGTTTGGCGGACCATCAGGAAGGTGGAGCTGACGAGACCTGGTTTGCCGTCGGGGGTCGGAGCGGCGCCGATTGCCTGGATGCCTGCGCGGATGACCGCGCTTGTTGGGTGAATGGCGCCGGCGACTCCCGCGTCGGCGTGACCTAAGGCGATCAGCAGCGCCGCGAACATCAACGGGTCGGCTGCTGTGATCTTTGCATCAGCGGGCTGCATGCCCTTGTGCTGGCGGCGGGCTAGCAGGTGGGCGCACGCGGCTTCGAACGCAGGGTGGTCGCTGGGATTTGGCGTGATGATGGGTTCGATCAAGCCGTCTTGGGCAAGGCGTTGGGCTGCATCGCCCACGCGTTGGTCCATGACTTCTGGGAGCGCGACCAGGGGGATGCGCCCCAGGCGTTCGACTGTGCGAGCGTGCAGGCGAGCTAGGACACCTGGAAGCGGTGGCGATGCGCTGATGCCTCGCTTTTGTTTTGGGCCTTCGCGGGTCACCTGGTTGCTCCGGGGTGAGCAAGTTCTGGGGCGTGAACGATCACGGTCCGGTGGACCATCATCGCTCCACCAGCATCTCCAAGAGTCCCAGACCGTGCGTCTTCCCCTGCGCGTCGGTTTTCAAGCTTTCGCTGCCGCCGCCGCCCAGGCTGTTTTGGAGCAGGAAGTTTAATGCGCGCATGTTCGGGGCTACGAAGCGCTTCACTTCGCCCAAGCAAATCGCGCTGAAGTGTTCCTTCACGCGTTCTACGGTGAGCACGCGCTTGATCAGTTCGAAGTCTTCGTCGGTGCGAACAAAGATACCGACGTTGCTGCCGTCGCCTTTGTCGCCGCTGCGGGCTTCGGCGAACGTGCCAAGTTTCACGAGTGCCATCAGACTTCCTCCACGTGCACGGATGTTTTGATGCTGGTCTTGCCGATCAGCGCGGGCCAGTAGCCGACGATTTCGGTGGCCTTGGGGCGGCCGCCGGCGAAGCCGGTGACTCCAGGCGGGCCACTGGTGACGAGCGGTACGATCTCCATGCCGAAGCGGTCGACCTTCGCGCGGTCCATGCTCTTCACACCGAGTCTGAGCACAACCTCGGGTGGATCGGACGGTTCCGTGATGCCTGCGTGGCACACGCCGCTGCCGAGAATCTCGACGAGTTTCTCGTCGTCGCTGAATTCCGCGCCGTCCAAGGCCGCGCGGCCAAACACGATGTCGGCGCACAGCTTGGCTTTGGCGACGGCGTCAGGGCCGACGACGGTCAGCTGGCCGGTGGCCTTCCAGCCGTTGCTGTAGCTGATCGATGCCTTAAACGTGTCGGTGGGTGGGCCGCCACGCACGCCGCTGATCTTCACGCGGCTCTCGCCGTCGTCCTCGATTAAAGCACTGGCGAAGTTGGCGGTGCAGTCCGGGCCCAGGTAGCGCTCAGGGTCACCCATCTCGTAGAGCAGTTGCGAGATCACCGTGTCGCGGTTGAGTAGGCCACCGGTGTTGTCGTGCTTGGTGACGTAGAAGGAACCGTCTTTGTAGGCTTCGATCACCGGGTAGCCGATGCGAACCCAGTCTGAGACCTTGCGCCAATCGGAGTAGTTGCCACCGGTGCACTGCGCGCCGCACTCCGAGATGTGGCCCGCGACCGTCGCGGCCGCGTGCATGTCGTAGTCGGTCGGCGACCAGCCGAACTCGTGCACGAGTGGGCCGGACACGAGGGCGGGATCGGTGATCCGACCGCCGATGACGATGTCCGCGCCGGCGGCCAAGCAATCTGCAACGGCTTGCGCACCGATGTAGACGTTGGCCGACAAGATCTTGTCCTGGATGTCCGTGAGCGGTCGCCCGTCATCCATGTTGATGAGCGCTTCGCCGCTTTCGACCAGTTTGGAAATCCGCGGCAGAATGTCGTCGCCTTCGATGACGCCGACTTTCAAGCCGGTGATGCCCTTCTTCTTGGCCAGCTCGAGCACGGCGTTGAGGCATGCCTGCGGGTTCACGCCGCCGGCATTGGCGATCACCTTGATGCCTTTGTCGGCGATCTGCGGCAGCGTGCGATCGAGCATGCGGACGAAGTCCGTCGCGTAGCCCGTGTCCGGATTTCGGCTCTTGAGCTTCTGCATGATGCTCATGGTCACCTCGGCCAAGTAGTCGAGGGCGAGGTAGTCGAGCGGGCCTTCGTTCACGAGGCGAATCGGTCCGAGGATCGAGTCGCCCCAGAAACCTTGGCCGTTGCCGATGAGGACTTTCGAGCGCATGCGGAGGGGTTCCTAGCTGGGGGGGGCGCGGCGCGGCCGCGCGGGCCGCGCAGGATAGCCGGTGCCGGTACGGTGCCAGGACAATATGCAGCA
>CBESZZ010000347.1:0-4979 GCA_965534055.1 uncultured bacterium
TGGTTCGACTCGGCTTCCTGGCGGAAGCCGATCTGGTGCGCGCGCTGGCTGCGCTTCGCGGGTTCGCGCGGTTACTGGTCGCGGAAGGCCAGCTTCCGGAAGATCCCACAGAGGGTCTACTCGGCGCCCGCCTCGAACGGCAGCTGCCCAAGAGCCTGGGCCGCGAGGACGTGGCCGCCCTGCTCGCCGTCAACGCCGGCGCGGACGTTGAGTCCCCCCTCACCCTCCGTAACGCGGCCCTCCTCCACGTGCTGTATGCGTCGGGCTGCCGGGTGAGCGAAGCCATCGGTCTGCGCGCCGACTCCATCCATCGGCCGCCGGGTTCGGGCGACAGCGAAGCGAGCCGCTCGCGCGACACCTGGTTTCTTCGCGTGCACGGCAAGGGCAACAAGGAACGGCTGGTGCCCCTAGCCGCCGCAGCAGCAGCACAGCTCACCCGCTATCTCACCGACGCACGGCCGACCCTCGCGTCACGCGCCCGCGCAGCGACGCCAACCGACGCGCTCTTCCTGTCGCGCACTGGACGCGCACTGGACCGCGCGCGCGTCTGGCAAATCATCAAAGCCACAGCAGCCAAGGCCGGCCTCGACCGCACTGCTTGCTCGCCGCACACCTTGCGTCACTCGTTTGCGACGCATCTCGTGGCAGGCGGCGCGGATCTGCGGGCGGTGCAAGAGATGTTGGGCCACGTGTCACTGGCGACAACGCAGGTCTACACCCACGTCGACCACGAGCGGCTGCGTCAAACGCACGCGAAGTTCCACCCGCGAGGGTGACCAACGGTTCATCGTGCGCCGGTTTCGAGCGGCGCGATGGTGCACTCCAGAGATCCAAGTGGTTCACCATACCGCCCCACGCCTTCGCTCCATCGATAGAGCTTCACGCGCGAAGGCGTCCACTGACCGTGAACCTCGACCGGTTCCTCGAACGTGATCATCCAAGAATCGTCACTGGAGGGATCTCCACCCGAACCATCCAGCTTGGCTGCATAGCCCACCGCAACGATTCGGTTCGACTCTGGCGAGGTGTAGACGACGAACTCCATCACCTTCCCCGTACGAAACTCCACGCAAGCACTGGGCACCAATTCCAAGTCGTGAAGCGGCCGAAGGAACTCGTCGTGAACCGTCGCGCCCGGTTGCGTCATGGCCCACGGCAAGCGAAACACCGAGCAGTGCAACGCGCCGGCGGGCGAACCGCCATCCGCAAAGGCTATCGCTCCGCTCGCTAGCTCAATCGTGACCTCGCCAGACAAGCCCACGAGTTCGCCAACTGCGCGACGCAATTGTACTGAGACGACGCCTCTCGGCGGCGCCACGTCCTGCACGTCGACAGGGGCGCCATGGGCCACAAGCACGCGTTCACGCCATGGTCCCCGCACTTTCTTCTCCCGAGGAACATCCAGGGGTGGTTCCGTCGCACACGCAACGACAAGAGCGGCGAAGAGCATGGCGAACAATCGCAGCGCGGAGTGAGTCATCGATCTGAAGAGTAGTCCCCAGACGACCACACCGTCGCTCCTTCATTTGCCTTCGCGCAAACCTTCCCAGACTTGGTCGGCAACCGATGCGGGGATCCCCGGAACGGCGCGCAGCGCCTCAAGATCGGCGTTCCGCAACCGCGACAACGAGCCGAAGTGGCGGAGCAACGTCCGCCGCCGCTCGGGTCCAACGCCAGGGATATCGTCCAACTCACTGGTGAGCTTTCCGCGCACCTTGCGGTGGTAGGTGATCGCGAAACGGTGGGCTTCGTCGCGAACCGCGGCAACAAGCAGCGTCTCGGGCGCGTCGACGGGAAGCGGCACCGTGGTTGGGCCATTCGCCGCTTCGACGTCGTCTTCGGACGGCGGTAGGAACAACCGCTCACCGGACTCCACGCGATCGTCCCCCACGCCTTTGAGTCGACTCTTCGCCAAACCCGCGACCGCGAACGCACCCGTCATCCCCAGCTCGGCGACGGCACGCATCGCGGCGTCCAGCTGCCCGCGTCCACCGTCTACCAAAAGCAGGTCCGGTAGCACATCTTCCTTCTGCAGGGCATGGGTCAAGCTACGCCGCACGGCTTCTTCCATCGCAGAGAAGTCATCACCTGCGTGCGCGGGAGATATCTTGAAGCGGCGGTATGCGTCTTTCTCGGGCATCCCCCCCAAGGACGCGACGCGCGAAGCCACAGTGCTCGTGCCTTGAATGGTGGAAACATCGAGGCAGTGGATGCGCTCGATCGCCAGTTCCGAGCGCAATGCCTTGGCGAGGCGCACAAGCCCTTCCGCACGCCGCGCTTCTTTGTCGGCAGCCACAGCGTCGTTGAGTCGCGCGTTCTCTTCCGCCATCTCAAGGTGCCGCATCCGCTTGCCGCGCTGTGGAGCGAATAGCTCAACCTTGGTGCCTCGCTTCTCGCCGAGCCACTCCAACACGATGTCCCGTTCCGCGACTTCACCCCGTGCGACGATCTCTCGTGGTACGTACTGGTCGCCCTCATAGAACCGGGTGAACAAGTCCGCCTGCAGCAGTTCTGTCGGCAGATCGGATCGAAACGTGAATCGCCGACTGCTCTCCAGTCGACCGCCGCGAAAGAGCAGAAACACCGCCGTGGTCTCCGCCCCAACCCGGTGGAGCCCGAGCACGTCTTGGTCAGCATCTGCGCCAACCACAGCCTGCCGTTCGGAAACCGCCTGCAGGGCTTCGATCTGCGTTTTGAGCGCCTGCGCGCGTTCGTATTCCATCGCCTCCGCAGCCGCATCCATCGTGTCCCGCAACTCGCGCAGAATCGGTCCCACTTCGCCGCTCAGAATGGCCTCCGCACGGTCTAACAGCCCGTCGTATTCCTCCCGTGTGATCAAGCCCACGCAGGGCGCCGGACATCGGCCGATCTGATGCTTCAGGCAAGGGCGGCTGCGGTTCTTGAACACGTGATCGGTGCAGTCGCGAAGCGGCACGAGCTTGTGCAACAGCCGCAACGTTCGGCGTACAGACTTTGCGGACGCGTAGGGTCCGAAGTAGCGGGCATCGTCCCGCTGGCGACGACGCACAAACCGAAACCACGGCCAGGCGTTGCGTCCACTGCGGTCGAGACGCAGCATCAAGAACGCCTTGTCGTCCTTCAGTCGGATGTTGTACGGCGGCTTCTTCTTTTTGATGACCGTGTTCTCGAGCAGCAGCGCTTCCTGCTCGGTCTGCGTCGCGACGAACTCAACCTCGCGGGCTTCGTTCTCCAAGAAGCGCAGGTAAGGTCGCCCATCTCCGCCCGGCGTTAGGTAACTGCGCACGCGGGCACGCAGGTTCGCCGCCTTGCCGACGTAAAGCGTGCGCCCTTTCGCGTCGCTGAAGATGTAGACCCCGGGCCCCGTCGGGAATCGCGAAACTCTATCGACGATGCGCGGATCCATAAGGGGTCAGAGCAGTTCCATATCGAGCTTTTCCAGCCGATACAGCTCGTCGCGAATTCGCGCCGCCAGCTCGAAGTCGAGGTTCTTCGCAGCCTCCAACATCTCCTTGCGCAGGCTCTTGAGCTTGTCGCGAAGCGCACGCTGCGTCTTGAACGCGGAAGCATCCACGGTGATTCCATCTGCAGTGGCGCCGGCCCCCTGTGCAGCAGCCTTCTTGGTGCCCGCCTTCTTGCGGCCACGACCCTTCGTCGGCGGTTCGCTCGCGTCCGATTCGATCTCGAGCAGATCGCGCACTTCCTTCACAATTGTCTTAGGCGTGATGTTGTGCTTTTCGTTGTAGGCCCGCTGCACGGTGCGACGGCGGTCCATCTCAGCCACTGCACCGCGGATCGAATCGGTTTCTTTGTCGGCATACAGCACGACTCTGCCCTCGACGTTGCGCGCCGCGCGACCGCACGTTTGGATCAGCGAAGTCTTGCTGCGCAGAAAGCCTTCCTTGTCCGCGTCGAGCACCGCCACCAACGAGACCTCGGGAATGTCGAGTCCTTCACGCAACAAGTTGATCCCGACCAGACAGTCGAACACCCCGAGCCGTAGGTCACGGATCAATGCCGTGCGTTCTAGGCTGTCGATGTCCGAGTGCAGGTAGCGAACCTTGATGCCGATGTCGCGGAAGTAGTCCGTGAGCTCTTCCGAACTGCGCTTGGTCAACGTGGTGACCAAGGACCGCTCGCCGCGCTCGGCCCTTGAGCGCACCTGCTCGACGACATCGTCGACCTGACCGCGCGCCGGTCGAATCTCGACGGGCGGGTCCACCAGACCGGTCGGTCGAACCACGAGTTCGACCATGTGATTCACGCTGCGATTCAACTCGTATTCTTTCGGTGTCGCCGACACGTAGACGACCTGGTTCTGCAGCAGCTCAAACTCCTCGAAGTTGAGCGGCCGGTTGTCGATGGCCGAAGGCAACCGGAATCCGTGATCCACCAGCGTCGACTTGCGCGCCCGATCCCCGCGATACATGCCCCCCGCCTGCGGCACAGCGACGTGACTCTCGTCGATGAACATCAGGAAGTCGTCAGGAAAGTAGTGCAACAGCGTTGCCGGGGGACTGCCCGGCAACCGCCCGTCCAAGTGCCGGCTGTAGTTTTCAATGCCTTGGCAGATCCCCGTGGCTCGCAGCATTTCCAGGTCGTGTCGAGTGCGCTGCTTCAACCGTTGCGCTTCGAGAATCTTGCGCTTGCCTTCCAACTCATCCAGTCGCTCATCCAACTCGGCTTCGATCGAGTTGCACGTCGCCAACAGGCGGTCCACTGGCTGGACGTAGTGCGTCGTCGGATAAATTGTCACGTCCTCCAGCTCGCGCAAGATGTCGCCACGCAGAGGATCCACTTCGAGAAGCTGCTCGATCTCGTCACCAAACATCTCGATACGAATCGCGCGATCGTCTTCGTAGCTCGGATGCACTTCGATCACGTCGCCGCGCACGCGGAACTTGCCGGGCGAGAAGTCGAAGTTGTTGCGCTGAAACTGAATCGCTGTGAGCTGCCGAAGCAGCGCGTCGCGATCGATCATCCCACCCTTGCTCAACTTC
>CBESZZ010000348.1:0-4965 GCA_965534055.1 uncultured bacterium
TACCGAGGCCGGCGACTGCCGGAGCTGCGTGGTAGTTACGTCTACGGCGACTACAACGGCGCGGTCTTTGCCCTGAGCCGTGACTCCGCAGGTGTGGTCACCAACCAGCGGGTCGCAACAGGCCATCAGATTGCTTCTTTGGGTGAAGACGAAGCCGGGGAACTCTTCGTCGTGTCCCACGGCCACGCGATCTACCGCGTGGACAGCGCATCGGGTCCCCAGCAACTGTTCCCGCAGTTGCTGTCCCAGACGGGCCTGTTCGCCGACGTCGCAACACTCACGCCTGCACCAGGCGTCGTTCCGTACGACGTCAACGTCTCGTCCTGGAAAGACGGCGCACGCTCCAAACGCTGGATCGCCGCGAGCGGCATCGCATCGTTCTCTGCAAATGGCGCATGGGACCTCCCGCTAGGTTCCGTCACGGTGAAGCACTTCGAAATCGACCTGACCGAAACCGAAGGGAAAGGCCACGAACGACGCCTAGAAACGAGAGTGTTCGTCCACGAGCAGACTGGTTGGGCTGGCTACACGTATCGCTGGAACCCAGACGGCTCAGATGCAAGCCTGCTCCCGGACTCAGGCTTCACCGAAACGATCCCTGGCACTCCGTCCCCGTACACCTACGCGCACCCAAGCCGCAACGCATGCCTCCGATGCCACAACGGCAGCACCGGGAGTCGCCTACTGGGCATTCGCACCGACCAACTAAACCGCCTGGTCGCCCGCAACGGACGAGTGGTGGAGCAACTCACCTGGCTGCAACAACAAGGCATCCTCTCGCCTCGCATCCCAGCCCCAAACACTCTCCCACAGCTCCCACCCCAAAACCCATTCGGAGCCAACATCCCCGACCAAGCCCGCGCCTACCTCCACACCAACTGTGCCATCTGCCACCGTCCCGGTGGCCCAACTCCAGTCGCCATCAACCTGGACTACACCACGCCCCTGGCCAACACCCTGACCATTGGCTTCAACCCCTTGGCCGGCGACCTAGGCATCCCCAACGCCAAGATCATCACCCCTAGAATGCGCCAACGAAGCATCCTGTGGGAACGCATGCGCCGCCAAGACAACACCCGCATGCCCAAAGTAGGCAGCATCCACGCCGACCCAGTAGGCCTAGAGCTGATCGGCCTGTGGATCGACAGCCTCTAAGCCCAAGAAGATCGCAGGCGAACAAAGCGTGACCGGACTCACTGGGCCACAGCCCGCTCACCAATCCAATCCGCTTCGTCGAATGGATTGAGAAGTTCCGCTCAAACCCGCCGCCGTTCCCAGCCCGGGCATCCAGCGACCGGGGCATCTAGCGACCGGGGCATCTAGCGACCCGCTCAGCCGCCGTTCGACCCGTCGAGGGGGCACCGCAGTCGAACCTCTAAGAACGCGCACTGCTCAGACCCGCCGCCGTTCCCAACCCGGGCGTCCAAGCGACTACCCCAGCCTCCGCTCGGACGCGTCGAAGGCGTCCCCCCAGTCGACGGCGAAAAAAGGCGCGACCATCCGACGCGAAGCCATTCCCGTCGCAGGCCCATCTGAGCCACCACCCATCCGCCGCTCCGACGCGCCGTCCCAGGAAAATTGCACCGCATGCGGTGCCGGCCCCGCCAATCCCGCCTTCCATCGGCACCCTCAAGTACCAAAAAAAAAGGCAATCCCACGGTGGAGCGTCAGGCACCGCAGGGGCCCGCCGGTTTCGACCACCCCCATGGTCGAATCCAGCATTGCCGTGAGCCTTGCGTGTCCCCACACGCAGGGGCTCGACGCGCGAAGGTCCCTGATCCCGCACAACCCTCGCGACCTTTCCTAGTCCCCCCAGACGTGAGAAAGGCGCTGTCCGAGCGAACCCGAACAAGAGATCTCGTCGGAACGTTCGATGGGGTTCTTGAGGGTGCGCAGCTTGGGCCAATGCCACTGGCGTCACGCTACATGCTGGGTAGAACTCAATTGGCGTACCGCGTGGCGGTGCCATCTTTTGCTTCCAAGTTCCCGGGCGGGACTCTGAGTGGGCGAGTGCTTCATGAGTCTTGTTGAGCGGATGAATGGTAGAGCTTCGATGACGTCGCGGGTTCCGCACTCGTCTCGTGACGGAGTCCCCGGTCTACGCGGGGGTGTCGTGATTTGGCCCGGCGCGACCTGGGCCGCCGTGAGCGGAGGCGTCGTGAAAGCTGCGATGATCCTCGCCATTCTTGGCGCGACGATCGGGTGCGGCTCGCTGCACGGCGTTGGGTCGATGCCGGCCGAGCTGGTCGACGTTCCAGACCGGATGGAAGGGGTGGATGCTCGGGTGTTCGCAGCGCGCAAGTTGCGAGATCGGGGGGACCCGGTGGGGGCCCTTAAGATCTTGGCAGGGGTGCTGTCGACCACACCTCGTCACGTCAACGCGCACCGGTTGCGCCAAGACATTCTGCGCAGCCGAGGCCGCACTGGGTTGCTGCACACGGAGACAGCAGCGTGGATTGCTGAGCGGCCCGAAGATCCCGCTGGCTACTACCTTCAAGGACGGTTGCTGCCCGCGGGGCCGACGCAAGCGGCAGCGTTCCGTCGGGCCGTGGAGCTGGATCCAAGCTTTTTCTGGGGGTGGTTGGGCCTGGCTTGGTCGCTCACGCGCGAACAGCCAGACGCGGCGCTTGCGATGTACCAATCGCTTTACACGCGGACCAACGGAAGCCCCTTGGTCGCGGTTGCACTGGGTCGACTGTTGCGGCGCCGCGATCAGCCGGCGGCCATGGCGATCTACCGGACACTCGCTTCGCGCCCGGATGACGATGGCGTCGGGATGCAGGGGATGGCGGAGACGGATGCGAGCAATGCAGACGCTCGGCGTCGAGCACTCTTGCAACGGCCGTTCGACATCGGTGTACAGCGGATCTTCAGCGCGCTCGCGCTTGGCGGTTCGCGCAACGTCGCCAAAGAGCTTCTCTCGACTCTGCGGGCCAAGCCCGAGGTGTTGCGTGCGTTCACGAAAGGCGACTTCGGCCGTCATGTTGCTGCGCAGCTGTTCCTGCGCGATGGACATGCGGATGCGGCGTTTGAAGTGCTCGACGCGAATCGTGGAGGTCGTGGACCGCGCACGGCGCGCGCTCGGCGGCTGTGGATGCGGCTGCTTCTAGCGCGCGGTGAAGTCGCGAAGTACCTGCAGATGCTGCGGCAGGAGATCCCCGAGCAGTTCCTCACCGATGAGAGCAATCAAGTCCGTGGTCGGTGGCTGCGCGTCTTGGACGGAGGTTTTACCGAAGCGCAGCTCGATGACCCCGTTGCACTGCACGAGTTTGCCGATGCGCTGACCGCTGCGGGCATGCTTGAAGATGGCGAGAGCTTGCTCGACCGAGCCTTGAGCGTCCGCGATCGAGACGTCCGGGAATCTGGTTGGCGAGCGTTGCATGAACTGCGAACCAAGGTGCGCAGCGAGCGAGCGTTTCAGGCGCAGGTCGAACTGCTGTTGACGCGCGGTTTGCGGGCGCCGACGACGGCGCCAATCGAGACCGTGATCGGCGAGATCCGACAGCTCTCCGTGGAGCTGCTCGGTCGTGATGTTGTGGGCGAACCACAGCTGTTTCGCGTGCCGCTGGTCGGCGCGATGGTGGATCCCTTGCAGTCACCGTTGGCCGAGCACTTCGCCAGCTTCAACCGGCATCTGGAGCTGGGTCAGCGGAGAGGGGCGGCGGTGGAGTGGTTCGCGTGCGTGCGGCTTTCGGTCCGCGACCTACCAAACAACACGGACCTTCCTCTGCCCGCTCGATGCACTGAGATTGTCGGCACCGCGCGGTCTGGGCAAACGCGCGGCATCGCAGGCGGCGATGTTGCCGGGGTCGCTCTACTGAATCACTACGTGGTCGACATGAACGCCGTGCGCGATTGGGCGAACTCAGTGATTCGACATCGCACGATCGCTCGGGCAGACGGCGAAGAATTGGTTCGCGATCCCTTGCCTGCACTGGCCGGTGAAGGCGACGAACTGGCGCGCTTTCGTCCCGCTGTTCTGGACGGCCTCGACGTTGCGTGGCGATTGGCGATGGCCTCGCCCCTCGCCGATGCGGAAATCGAAGGCGCTGTCTTGGACATCATTCGCAAGCACGAGCGCGCGCACCTCGTAGATTCGTTTCATTTCTTGCCCGTCGAGAGTCATCTGCTGCGAGCGATGGGACTCGCGATCTCCCATGGCCTGTCGCCTTTGGCGGTCGAAGGCACGATGGAAGGGCGCGCTGAACTCGCGGCGCTGGCGGCAAGTCCGCACACTGAGTTGGTGCTCGCGCACATCGCGGAGTTCCTGGATTCGAGGTCCGACAGCTCGCCCCATGCCTTGGGTTTCAGGCAGCTCGCCGTGGCGCTCGTGCATGATCTCGCTGTCCGGGGTGTCCCTTTGGCGGGGCGCAGAGCGGCTGCTTGGGATCAGCTGGACGCAGCGACCGTGCGTGAATTGGCGCGCAATCGCCTCAACGGTCTCTGGTAATTGGAATTTGCCCGGGTTGCCCCTCAGGCGGCCTGAAAGCGGTGAAATGCCCACACCGTCGCCGGTTTGGGCATTCTGAGCCGTGCTGCTTGAGGCCTGAATCGGCTCCTTTCTCCGGCCAGGAACGGGATTTGATGCGTAATGTCACCCACGGGTGCGTGAGAGCCGCCAGGTCTTGCTTTGGGCAAGGGCGATTCATGCATGACCGACTGCCTGATCGAAACGAGGTAAACCATGATGCAGCTACGCAAAACTCTGACCGCCGCCATCGCTGGCGTGGTCCTTACCGCGAGCCTTGCTGGAGCCCAGGAAGACGCTTCGGCACAAAAACCAAAGAAGCAAGACCCGGAGGTCAAAGTCGCGCTCAAGGAGTTCGACACCTTCATTAAGGACAAGAAGATGAAGAAGGACGGCGAGGCGGTCGCCATCATCGACACGATGCTGACCAAGGCTCGTGACGGGATGCACCCGAAGGACGAGAAGGCGTTCGTCACCTCGCTGCAAAAAGGATTGAA
>CBESZZ010000349.1:0-4964 GCA_965534055.1 uncultured bacterium
CATGGGCGTCTACGGCCCCGCGGCTGGCTGGGTTCCGGAAGCAGCCCAGGCAGTGGATGTGACGATGCCCGCCGCGGAGGACTTGCAGGGGATCGAGAGCCGGGCCGTGGCGGCGAGTCTTGATCTGCGGGCTGCGAGAGCACGCATTGAGGCCGCCGCGGATGAAGCGGAGCTGAGTCAGTGGACGGGCGTGTTCCCGGACGGCGAACTCGGGTTTCTGGCGATGCGCGAGACCGATGGCGAGTGGGGTTTGGGCCCGAGTCTGACTCTCCAAATCCCACTGGCGGATTCCGGGTCTGTTCGTCGCGCGCGCGCACGAGCGGAGGTGCGGTCTGAACTTCACGACTACTACCGCCGCGCCGTCATGGTGCGCATGACCGCGCGGCAGCTGCGCGACCGCATGGTGTTGCTTGCCTACCGGCTTCGGTTCCAACGGGAAGAGTATCTTCCGGCGCTCGAGGCCAACGTGGAGGCGACGCTGAAGAACTACAACGCGATGCAGATCGGTGTCTTCCAGGTGTTCGCCAAGCGACGCGAACAGCTTCGCGGGCATCGTGAGATGCTGCGCACGCAACGGGAGCTGCAAAACGCGCGACTGAATATGGATCAACTTCTCGCCGGCGGGATGCCACACATGGTGAACGACGCGGTGCAACCAGAGTTCATGGACGACACCGAGTCGGCTATGGGAGACGCACACGAATGAGTTTCAATCGCAGACGCTTTCTGGCCGGATCAGCGGCCGCTGGGCTCGCCGGCTTATCCGCCGCGCAGAACCCACAAACCCCCATCGATCAACCACGGCGTGCTCCTGATGGCGAGAATTCGCCTGTGCCGCGACGCGACCACCGGCCCGTGACGACCTTGGATGGTGCGTCGCTGTCGTGGAAGATGGTGGATGGCGTGAAGGTCTTTCACATGATTGCTGAACCGGTGGACCATGAGTTCGCGCCCGGCTTGAAGGGGAAATGCTGGGGCTACAACGGTCGCGTGCATGGTCCGACGATCGAAGCTGTCGAGGGCGAGACGATTCGCATCTACGTGACCAACCGACTGAACGTGCCGACGACCGTGCACTGGCACGGCCTCATTCTGCCGAACGGGATGGATGGTGTTGGTGGCCTGACGCAACGAACGATCGAACCTGGTGAGACGTTCCGCTACGAGTTCACACTCAAGCAGCACGGGACGTTCATGTATCACGCACATCACGATGAGATGACGCAGATGGCCATGGGTATGATGGGGATGTTCGTCGTTCACCCTGCGCTACCAGAAGCTGGGCCGCCTGATCGTGACTTCGTCTACATGCTCAGCGAGTGGGCGTTGCAACCCGGCATGCTGCGGCCCAACGTTCAGGAAATGACGGACTTCAACGTCTTGACGCTGAACGCGAAGGCGTTCCCTGGCACCTCACCCATGGTGGTGAAGACCGGCGAGAAGGTGCGTATTCGCATCGGCAACCTGAGCGGGATGGATCATCACCCGATTCACCTTCACGGCTACTCGTTTCAGATCACGGCTACCGACGGCGGGGACGTGCCGGAGTCGGCGCGCTGGCCAGAAACCACGGTGCTCGTACCTACTGGAGCAACGCGGACGATCGAATTCGTTGCCGACCATCCTGGCGACTGGGCGATGCACTGCCACATGACGCACCACGTCATGACGCAAATGGGCCACGATCTGCCGAACCTCACCGGTGTGGATCCAAGTCCGTTCGATCGGAAGCTGGCCGAGCTGCTGCCGAATTTCCACACGATGGGTCGAGAGTCGATGATGGCTGGCGACATGGCCGACGGCACGATTCCCCGCAACAGCACCCCAATGATGGGCGGGCCGGGTGGCTTCGGCTACATCACGATGGGCGGAATGTTCACGGTCTTGAAGGTGCGCGATGAGCTAGCCGGCGACGCCGATCCGGGGTTCTACAGCCATCCCGACGGCACGTTGGCGCGATCGGCGACCTCCGATGAATTGGCCGTCGACGGCATCGAAGTCGAATAGCTTCCGACCAGAGCGCTGGCGGCGGGCTTCCCTCCGCGTCCGCCATGCGTTCTGCTTCGCGGCATGTCGACTTCTCTCGAACAGGCTGCTCAGAACGTGCTCATGGGCGAGTCGCTGCGCGATATCGCGGTGAACTACCGAGACGAACTCATTGAGCAGATGGGGCTCGAGGAAGACGACGTCGTGACGTCGACGTTCATGAAGGAGACGATGAACTTCATGAACAAGCTCTGCCGCCATTTGGGCGAGCGCCACTCCAATGAAGGACGCGCATGTGCGGCGCTGGAGGTGTGGGTGATGCGCGCGGACGACTACGACGCTTGGGACTCGCTGTTGTCGTGCTTCGACCCTGACAACCGTGAAGTGCTGCTGCGCCGGGGGCGCATGCTCTTTCCGGGACCGTTGACTGCGCATTGGGATCGCTCCGTGGACGCCTACTAGTTGGCGGAACTCGGCAATTCGATCGAATCCCGCCTGCAGTCGGTGCGCGCAGGAATTGCCTCGGCCTGTGACGACACGGGTCGGCCGGATTCTGAAGTTGCGCTCTTGGCGGTCAGCAAGCGTCATCCAGACGGCGCGATTCGCGAGGCGCACGCCGCGGGTCAGTGCGCGTTTGGCGAGAACCGCGTTCAGGAACTCGTTGGCAAGGCCGCAGCACTTGGCGACATGGATCTGCAGTGGCACATGATCGGCAGCCTGCAAACCAACAAGGTTCGTGAATTGCTCGGGGTGCAGAAACTTGCTTGCTTGCACAGCCTCGACCGTGCGAAGCTCGCTCACGCCGTGCAGCGCGAACTACTGTTGGAGAATCGAACGTTGGATTGCTTGCTGCAGATCGACGCGACGGAAGATGAAACGAAGCACGGGGTCTTGCCCGAAGCTGCGAAGGATCTCGCACAGCTTGTCTTGGAGGAGTGCCCGCGGATTCAGCTTGTTGGACTCATGGCCATGGGGCCGTTGCAAGGCGATCCCGCGCCGGTGTTCGCGCGCGTTTCGCGCTTGCGTGAAGAGCTTCGTGAAGGGCTAGGGCTCGCTTTGCCGGAACTCAGCATGGGCATGACCGCCGACATGCATGCGGCGATTGCAGCGGGCTCGACGATGGTGCGCGTTGGCACAGGCGTTTTTGGAGCGCGGCCAAAACTCGCGCCCTAAGCCCACGATCTTGCCATCGTGAGCGATCTCGACGCATGCCGCTACTTCAGGAGTGCGGCATCCGCGCCCATCGCGCCCATCACGGCGATCGTTTCGAGCAAGGCATCAAGTGTCGCCTCTGACGTGCGCGGATTGATGATCGTCACGCGCAAGAACACGCCGTGCGGCAGACGGGTCTGCACGATGTAGAACGTGCCGCTGGCCAAGACCTTGCGCCGTAGATCAGCTTGCAGCGCGTCCAGCTGCGCGGTGTCGTCGCCCACGGGAGTCTCGCCGTTGGGCAAGTAGCGGAAGCACACGATGTTGGCTTCGGGCGGGAGCGCAGTTTCGAAGTGAGAGTGCAGATCGATCTGGCGTGCGAAGTGCTTGGCGAGTTCGACCATCTTCGCGACGTAGGTTGAGAACAGGTCTGGGCCAAGTGCAGAAACGACGGCGTAGAACGTCGCGCCCATGCCGCGCTTGGTGCACTCCAACGTGCGGTGTCCGACGTTCCACCATTCGTCTTGCGGTGTGCCTTCGAACAGGTAGCTCGCTTCTTGAGCGAACGCGCCCGCGGAATGCTTAGCCTCACGGAAGATCACGCCGGTGATCAGCGCGGGCATCAGCATCATTTTGTGTGCGTCCCAAACTACCGAATCAGCGAGTTCGATGCCGCGCAGCAGTTCGCGCGTCGATTCTGATAGCACGAAGCTCGCACCGTGGGCGGCGTCGGCGTGCATCCACAGCCCGTGGTCGCGGCAGAACGATGCGATCTCGGGGAGCGGGTCGAACGAACCGGTTGCCGTGGTGCACGCGCTAGCAATCACGGCGAAGACCTGAGTCCCAGCATCCTTGGCTCGCTTCAGTGCGACCTCCATCGCCTCGGGCCGCATGCGGTACGCGTCGTCGGCTGGCACCTTGATTGTGCCCGCGGCGCCGTGACCCATGATCTGCATCGAGCGCGTCACGCAGTAGTGGCTCTGTTCCGACGTCATGACCGCAAGCTGAGGGCGGTTTGCGAGACCGTCGTTCCAGACGTCTCCGGCATGCGCTTGGCGTGCTGCGAGCAGCGCCGTGAGGTTGCCCACCGAACCCCCGTGCGTGAACACGCCACCAGCTGAGTCGGGGAATCCCAGCCGATCCGCCATCCACCGCACGGCCCGGTGTTCCATCGCGGTCTGCATCGGCCCCATCTCGAACACCGCCATGCCGTTGTTGAGCAGCGCGCTCACACTTTCCAGCAGCGCAGCTCCAGGCCAAGGCGGGTTGACTTGATGGCCCACGTAGCGCGGAGAGTGCAGGTGATTCGCATGCTCCAACAGCGTGCGAGCCCAGTCGGCGATGGAACGAGGATCCGCGGGTTCGCCCGGAGCGGGAAGCGGTGGGGTTGCGTCGAGCAGGGTCCGCGGATCCTGCACGCGCAGCACCGGCAGCTCTGCGTCGTCACGTGCATTGGCGACGTAGTCCGCGAGTACGTGAACGAGCTCTAGACCAGCAGCGCGAAATGACTCGGGGTCATGGATCGCGTCGAGTGGATCGCAGTCTTGTTGTCCATCGTCGGTGGGTCGAGCCATGGGTCGATGGCTTACCCGGCCGAGGCGCGTGCATCCAGCCTCGTTCTTGGGTTCGGCGTTCCGTGCTTGGTGAGGCATTCGCCTCATGCTTCAGTACTGAACCAACCAGGTCGGCGGAACGCTGAGACCGAGCTTACGACCGTTCCATCTGACCGCTTGGAAGGCGAATGCCGAGCCCGCTGGCGGTGTGGTGCGGTGAAACGAATGATGTGCCGTCCGTTAGGTTGCTGGTGGCAGCGCCGCCGGCCGTGT
>CBESZZ010000350.1:0-4950 GCA_965534055.1 uncultured bacterium
GCGCAACCCACCGGGATCGAGAACCAATGCGTTGGCGGGCACGCCTTGGTCCTTGAGCCATCGCGCCATGGCGGCGACTTCGTCGTAGTGAGGCGGGTCCCGACCATCGCCGGAAAGCAAGATGCGTGCGGCCTTCCCCGCCATGAAGAGGTCCCGTGCGGCAACCAGACGATCGACGAGCATCGACGAGGGCACCCCGCCAGGCATCACTCGAGCCCCGGGGACCAGCAGCGTGGGCGCGTAGGGGGCTTCGGCAGCCGCGACGACCCCCGCGCCACCAGACCAGACGACGTGCTGGTGCATCCCGGCGAGAATTACGACGCCAAGGAGCGTCGCAATGCACCCCCAACGGGCGACCCGGGCGATTTTAGACCTTCTTGCCTGCCGCGGTCCGTCGACGCCTTCGGGGACGCTCTCGGGTTCGGCTTCGCGGTCGGGAATCATGGCGCGGAGCGTAGTTCCGGAAGCCCAAAGAGGCTCCCCACCAGGAAATCTCATCGCGCCACTTCGCCCCAAGGCCGATCGCGCCGATGATTCCGAGCTGCCGAATGGTTCGAAGTGACCTCATTCAGCTCATTCCCAGGATCCGGTCCGGGGCCCGGTTGACCGTGGTCGACCGAATGCCGACACTCCCCCGCCAAATTTGACGCGCGGGCGCTCGGCCCCGACCGTTTTTCCAAGCTCGCTCTCGTAGACCACTCGGGGCCCCTCAGGCGCCCCACCCCCATGGCTCGCAATCTCCGCAACGTCGCGATTATCGCACACGTCGACCACGGCAAGACCACCCTTGTCGATGGCTTGCTTCGCCAAACTGGTCAGTTCCGCGAAAACCAGGAGATGCAGGAGTGCCTGCTCGACTCCAATGACCTGGAGCGCGAACGCGGGATCACCATTCTCGCCAAGAACACGGTCGTCGAGTACCAGGGCACGAAGATCAACATCATCGACACGCCCGGACACGCCGACTTCGGTGGCGAAGTCGAGCGCGTGCTGTCGATGGCAGACGGCGTGCTTCTGCTCGTCGATGCCGCCGAGGGCCCGATGCCGCAGACGCGGTTTGTGCTGACCAAGGCGTTCCAGCACGGGCTGGTGCCGATCGTTGTCGTCAACAAGGTCGACAAGGCGGATGCTCGCTGCCAAGAAGTCGTCAACGAGATCTTCGATCTGTTCATCGACCTGGATGCCGACGAGGAAGCTCTGGAGTTCCCCGTGATGTACGGCTCGGGCCGCGCCGGATGGGTGACTGCGGACGCAGACCAGATTCCAGTGACCGGCAAAGCGGACATCGGCGAAGGCAAGGACCTCCGCCCGCTGTTCGACGCGATCCTGTCGCACATTCCAGCCCCCACCGACGACCCGGCGGGCGCGTTGCAGTTCCGCGTCACCACGCTCGACTGGTCCGACTACGTCGGCCGAATCGCCGTGGGCCGCGTGCACCGCGGCACGATGAACAAGTCCGGCACCGTTCTGCGGGTTGCCGCGGATGGAACGCGCAAAGAGGTGTCGATTCGCGGCATCTACGCCTTCGAGGGCATGGGCAAGAAAGAGGTCGAGGAGGTCGAAGCAGGTGACCTTTGCGGCATCTACGGCGTCGAGGGCCTCTTCATTGGCGATTCGATCGTCTGCTTGGAGAACCCCGAGCCAATGCCGGTGATCGCCATCGACGAACCGACGATGAGCATCGTCATGCGCGTGAACGACTCGCCGTTCGCGGGCCGAGAAGGCAAGTTCCTCACCTCGCGCCACTTGAAGGACCGCCTCGACAAGGAGATGCGCACCAACGTCGCCCTGCGCGTCGAGCCAGGAGAGTCCACGGATTCCTTCGTGCTGGCCGGCCGCGGTGTCATGCACCTGGGCTTCCTGCTCGAGACCATGCGTCGCGAGGGCTTTGAGTTCGGGGTCGCCAAGCCGAAAGTCATCTACCACGAGGACGACAACGGCGGGATCCTCGAGCCGATGGAGTATCTGACCGTCGACTCGCCAGACCATGCGACCGGCAAGGTGATCGAGATCTTGGGCGAACGGCGTGCCGAGCTGGCAAAGATGGAGCCGAAGGGTTCGTTCACGCGCATGGAGTTCACGGTCCCCGCGCGCGGACTGATCGGCGTCCGTAACCGCATCCTTAATGCCAGTGGCGGCGAAGCCACGATGCACCACGTGTTCCACGCATACGAGCCGTACCGCGGCCCGATCGCCGAACGCAACGCCGGCGTCCTGATCTCGATGAGCAGCGGCAAGGCCACGTTCCATTCGTTGGATGGGCTGCGCGACCGAGGCACGTTCTTCGTGCCCGCGCAGACAGCCATCTACGAAGGCATGGTCGTCGGCGAACACAGCAAGGAGAACGACCTCGTGGTGAACCTGGCGCGGGAGAAGAAGCTGAACAACATCCGTTCTTCGACGAAGGACGCGTTCGTCAAGCTGCTGCCTCCGCGCATCTTCGGCATCGAAGACGCCCTGGAATATGTCGGCGAGAACGAGCTGATCGAGATCACGCCTCAGAACGTGCGTCTGCGCATGTCCACGCTGAGCGAGACGGACCGCCGACGCAACGATCGCCAGAAGATCACCGCCTCGTAGTCTGCATGGCCCGCGTGACCCAATCCGCATCCGGCCGTGCTCGCGAAACGGGTCTGCGAAAAGTCGCCAAGGTCGTGGGCCACGAGTTCGCGAGCCTGGACAACCTCGATCGCGCGCTCTGTCACGCCTCGACCGGCAACGACGGCAAGTCGAACTACGAGCGCCTGGAGTTCCTGGGCGACGCGATCCTGGGCTTCCTGGTCGCGGACGGGCTCTACGAGATGGAACCCGAGATCGCCGAAGGGCGGCTCACTGAAATCCGCGCCACTCTCGTTGCTCGCAAGCCACTTGCCGAAGTCGCGCGCACCATGGAGCTCGTGCGCTACCTAGAGGTCGGACGGGGCATCAAGGAGACCGACTTGGAATCCGACCGTATCTTGGCCGACTTGACCGAGGCGGTCTTGGCTGCGGTCTACCTCGACGGCGGCATCCATGCAGCCCGTGATTTCGTGGATCGCCACATCCTGAGCCGGCTCGACATGGACCAGGTCAACGAGCAAGGCGTCCGCGACCCCAAGACGAGGCTTTTGCACTTCACCCAAAAGAACCAGCTCGGCCAGCCCGACTACGAAGTTGTGCGAATCAAGGGGCATCAGCACGAGCAAGAGTTCCAGGTCCAAGTGGAGATCGACGGCGGAGTGCGCGCAGAGGGCAAGGGCACGAGCAAGCGCGACGCCGAAAAGCTCGCCGCTGCTCGCGCGCTTCGAATCTTGATTCCAGCCGGCCACGCTCATCCGACCGACGATGACTTCTCAACTGAAGACATCACCGAGGCCAGCCCCAAACGTGCGAGCGCCAAGCAGCAGCCGCGTCAGAACGCTGCAAAGAAGTCGCGGGGCAAGAACGCAAGTTCGAAGCCCGCAGACAAAACGAATCCTCCCCGCGAACCGGCCAGCACCGCGTCCACCAGCTCTAAGCCGGCAGGCCGTCGGAAGCAGAGCGGGCGAAACGTCGTCAACCGCAAGAAGCCCACGAAACGGACCATTCCAGTCGACGCAGCGGACGTCATCTGGGACGAACCGAAGTCGTGAGCTTGAACACCAAAGCGCCGCAGGCGCAGGATCCGGGCACCGTCGCACGCCGTGCCGACGTTCAGAGTTTCGCGAAGCTCGACACCACCCATCGGCTGGCGCGACACCTTCGTCCGGGCGCCGAGATCGAAGCCGGGGGTCTGTGGGGGGCCAGCGCGGCCTTGGCGCTGGCTGCCTTGCTCGGACGCAAGGAAGCGAAACCCTTTGGCTCGGTGCTCATCGTCACCGGCGACGACGACGATGCAGAATCGTTCGCCGCAGACCTTGCGACCTACCAAGTCCAGGGCGCCGTGCTGCCAAGGCAAGAGTTCGACGTCGACGATGCACCGGACCCAACCAGCAAAGGCAAACGAGCGAGGGCACTTGCCGGACTGATCTCAAAGCCAACCGACGGCCAACCGCCGTTGCTCATCGCTGGCGTCGAAGCGCTGCTTCAAGACGCACCGGTTCCTGAAGGCCTGAGCCGCGGACGCCACACGCTCACGGTCGGCGACGCGCTTGACGCAGAGTCGCTGCTGGCCAGCGCGCGCGAAGCAGAACTACGCCGCGTTCCGGTGGTGCTCTCGCCGGGGGAAGTAAGCCTGCGCGGCGATGTCCTCGACATCCTGCCCTACACCCGAACCGACGCGCTACGGATCGAGTTCTTCGACGGCGCGATCGATTCGATCCGCACCTTCGACCCCGCGACCCAGCAGTCGCTGGAGATCTTGGATCACGCGTCCCTAGCGCTCGGCGGCGACACACGCGAAGGCCCGCCATGGACCCACCTGAAGGGCCTCGTGCTCGCCGTGTTCCTCGAGCCGCTGCGCGTGAAGGAGCGCTGCAAGCAGCACGTCGATCTATCCAGCCCCGCGCGACGGGCATGGAACACGTTCGAAGACTCGCTGCGCGGGTTCACGCAGGTAAGCCTCTCATCGCTGCCAACCCACAGCCTCGACTACAAAGTGATGTCGGCGGGCAGCGCAGCAACTTCGGGCGAAGCCGATCCGGTGGGCCGACTTCGCTCCATCCGCGGACTGTCGACTCGCAACGGCAGCGGCGTGCACCTCGTGTGCAGGACCAGCAGCGAAGAACAACGACTTCGTGAGATCTTCGCCCGCGCGAAACTCGATCTCGCGAAAGAGCGTGTCGAGATCTCCGTGGGCGCGTTGTCCCGAGGCTTCCGCGTGCCTGAACTGGGCATCACCTATCTATCGAACGTCGAGTTCGCCGGGGTTCCCGCGCGCGGCGGTGGCCGAATGCGCGAGAAGGCCGTGGTGCCCTCACGTGCACTGCAGAGTTTCTTTGAGCTTGGACCAGGGGATCTGGTGGTTCATGCGGTTCACGGCATCGCGCGTTT
>CBESZZ010000351.1:0-4918 GCA_965534055.1 uncultured bacterium
CAAGTTGCACTCAACTGGAGCAACACGCTGGGCGAGATTCGGATCCCCGGTGCACGTGCAGGTTGCGATCATGATGAGGACGGCGGCAGGTGACTTCATTGGAAACTCCGGCAGGTGCATAGAACTCTCCAGTGCAAACTTCTCCAGCGGACGGTCGCCAAGTTGGGTGCTCGGAAGCTCGACATCCTCGATTCGAACACGTGCTTCGCTACCGCCCGCTTAAGGGCGCGAACACCTCAGCCTTAGACAAAGCGTCACGAGCAACGCGAGAGCGGTTGCCGTGGGGGCATAGGGGAGAAATCCCGTTGCGGCGATCAGGCCTGCAAGTGCGAGATACATCCACGAATGTGAACCTCGCAGGAGGAGTCGCTCGCGAACAACCCAGAGACTTGCCACGTACAACGCGACGGGGATCGACACCGAGAGAGACGCTGTCAGCGAAACTCCGTGTTCTCCGTGGCCACCATGAGCGTCCAAGATGACACCGATGCCAGCTCCCGCCGCGGCTGCCGCTGCGAACACCAGAAAGTGGCCGTAGGCCCAGACGAAGGCGTGCTTCACGTCGTGGCTGCGCAGGTGTTCCGAATCGGAGAAGTACAGCCACCACATCGAGAACGCGATGACCGCACCGCTGATGGGAGTCGAGAGCAGAGATGCGTCGAAGCCTCCGGTGAATGCGACGCCGAGTGCTTCTGTGCTGCCCAAGAGCACTTCTCCGAGAACGATGATATTGAGCAGGCCGAAGCGTTCGATGATGTGATGCCGGTGCCAGTGGGTTGGCTGTGCGCGCTCGGCGTACCAAGGCACCAGGAGTTCGAAGCAAACCCCCACGGCGATGCAGGCGTAGAAGGACGCCGATCCAGGCTCGAGGCCGAAAACGACGAATGCCCACATCGCCTGCACGATCAACTGCCCAACGCTGTAGCGACGCGCTGTGGTTCGAAACTGTGGGTTCGCTCGTCCGGCCCGCACCCAGAGGGTGACGGAGGCTAACCGCATGATGACGTAGCCGATGTAGATGTAAGTCAGGGTCTGGAACTCGAAGAGCCCAGGTGTGCTCGCTGCGACAAACATCGCGCCGAACATCATGACCATGATGTTTGCTCGGTACGCAGCGTCGTCGTTGTCGAAGCTGGATGCGAACCAAGTGAAGAGGTTCCACGGCCACCAGATGCAGAAGAACGCGAAGAGGAAGTGCGTGATCCCCGTGCCCACGTGACCATGAGCGAGTTCGTGGCGCAGCCCGTGAGCTGCTGCCGCGATCGCGATGACCGCAACCAAGTCGAACAGCAGCTCTAGCGGTGTGGCGGGGCGATGTGATTCGCCCCGGTCGCGGGCTAGGAGCCTCCGAATGCGATTGCTGGAATTCGTGGACGCGTCCCGCGCTTCCGAAGTGATGTCGCTCACGCTACTCCTCGCGATCGTTGCTGCCGTCCTTGCTTGTACGCCGGTCTTCATCGGGGCGTTGCAGCGTTGCGAAGCGTTGAAAGACCTCGGGCAGCGCTAGCTGCACCATCGTGAAGTGCTCCGCGCCAACGATGGTGCGCCAGGTCGGATGCACGTGTGCGGAGACGAGGCTGTTCTCAAACGTCTTTGCCATGCGCTGACCGAAGTCCTTGTCGCCTGCCGCGATGAAGACATCGACCGCGGCGAACGCTTCGGGCGATCTTGAGCGGATGCCGCCGCTCAGCGCCGCAAAGCCGAGGAACGTATCGGCGTGATCTTGGATCATTGCCACGCCGCGCATCGCGCCCATGGAGTGGCCGATGACGAAGGTTCGGTCTAGGTCGACGGGCAGGTGTTCGGCCAGCTTGGCCGGTAGGTCTGCGATCGCATCGGTTCGCGCGCCGGTGTTCACGGCGACAACGACGAAGCTGTGGATCGAACCCAAGCGCACGGCGAGGCCGTCCCCGTGGCCGTCGAAGAACAGGTTCTCTGAGCCTCCCGCTCCGTGCATGAGCACGACGAGGGGGACCTTATCGAGCGTTGCGTCCGCGACCGGACCGGGCTTGATCTGGGTGGGCCAGCCGAGGCGGCAGCGCACGGGGCCGGCGTCGCACTGCACAATGAGTCGTCGCTGCGTGAGTGGGGTCCCACCGACTGGAGTCATCTTGTTGGAGCGTGGATCGCCAGGCATCGTGGCGAACAGAGGCGCGATCCCGAGTTCCTTCGGCGCTTGCGCGAGCGCTTCGGCGTGGGCGAGTAGTGCCGCTGCTGCGATGTCAGTCTCATAGGTTCGACCCTTCTTCAGTCCGTCAAAGAATCGCGCGTAGGAACGCAGGGTCTGGGCGCGCGAGTCGGTCGGTTTGGTCAGGTCTGTCGATTCGAGGAGCGCTAGCAGTCGTGCATCTCGGTTGTTGCTGATCGAGAGCGTCTGTTTTGACTCGGTCAGTGTTGCCTCGCCCTTGGCGTCCAGCACGCGGAGGCGCAGCTCATAGTCGCCGTCGGCGACGGGGTTCTTCGCCATTGCGGCGCTGAGTTTCAGCTGAAACGCCAGGGACTCGCGGTTGTCCATGAGGTTGAGCGGCGTGCAGAGGCTCTGGCTTTGGGCGAGAGCCACTCCGCTGGGGCGAGCGAACAGAGTTAGCTCAACCAGCAGTGGTTCGCGTGCTGTGTCGGCCTCCAGATCGAAACCCTTGGCGTAGAACGGTTGCACCTGCACGGACGCGCCTGTCTTGGCAAAGGTGGCCGCATCGAGCCAGCGGGTCTCGGGCACAGCGACGAGACTCAATGCCGCGAGCATCGTTTCGTCTTTGCTGCGCTCACGCATCGCGGCATGTCCTTGATCGAGAGTTTGCCCCACTCCGGACATCCCGCCGCCGAAGAACGCCTGCACCGCTCGCTGCACCCACGGCATTGCGCGATCGATGGCTGCTTGGTTGGTGCGGTGAGTTTCGAACTCCTGCTCGAAGCGTCGCAGGGCCTTCCCGGCGAAGAAACGCTGCACGAGCGGGCGCAAAGACGCGGCCGGGCTCGTGGGAACGGAATCGGGCTTCTGCGCAAGCAGTATCGGCGAGAGTGTGAGTGCTAGCGGAAGCGCCAGCATCTGGCCGGACAGAGATCGAAGTGGCAGAAGCATTGCCACGATGTACGGCTCGCTCGCGGCCGCGTCTAGGTGACTCGCAGCCACGTGGTCCACGCGGATCAATCTTCGGACTCAGTCATGGCGGTCGGGCCATGCTGATCGGGCTTAGCCAATCAATTGCCGCGGCTCAAATTTCACCGAGCTGGCATCGTCGCTGTTTCGGCATTCCTCCCCGGACGCTTGGTGCGGGCACCGAGCAGCCGACATCGACCAACGAGCGGTTCATCCGACGACTCCGGTTCCATGCCGTGTCTCGGACGGTCTATTGCCCCGCGCCCCTCACTCCCGGAAGCTGGCCAGCATGAATTCGTCGCGCATGCGTTGCCTGTTTGGATCGTGCCTGCTTTGGCTTGCAACGTTGAGTCTGGCCCCGTTGGTGTCCGCGCAAACGGAGCCCGAACCGGGCGAACCGGCAGCCGCGGCGCAGAATCCGGTGCGGCCTACCATGGCGGACCGCAAGGCGGAGCAGCGGCTGCGGTCCGCGTTTGCGCAGGTGCCGGAGCTAGAGACGATCGAGGTCAAGGCGCTGGCCGGGGTTGTCACGCTCACGGGCACAGTCGGGGCGCTGTCGGCGCGCGAGGATGCCGAAACCCTCGTGCAGGCTTTGCCCGACATCTTATGGATCGACAACCGAGTCGAGATCCAGGAACTCGAGGCGTCCACCGAGGTGAAGGCGCCGGTCGTCAGCGAAGACCAGCGGGTTGCTGAGCGCTTACGCGGAGTCTTCGGCAAGGTGCCCACGCTGAAAGACGTCAAGGTCGCCGTGGAGTCTGGTGTGGTTCTGCTCACCGGAGAAACCACCTCTGTCGAGAGTGTGGACAAGGCTGGCGAACTCGCGCAGTCGCAGGAGGGCGTGATCTACGTCAGCAACCAAATCGAACAGTCGACGAACCTCAGCAAGCGACTCGCGCCGAGCATCGACATGATGGCTGGCTACCTGCGGGACTTCATTGCGCTCTTGCCGTTGCTGCTGCTTGCAGGTGTTGTGCTCGTGGCGTTCTGGTTCCTCGCGCGATGGTTGGGTCGCTGGGATGGTCTCTACCAGCGGTTGACTCCCCGCAAGCTGTTGCAAGACGTGTTGCGGCAGATCGTGCGCGTGGTGGTGTTTGTGATCGGTGTGTTCTTCGCACTAGAAATCCTAGGTGCGACCGCGTTGGTCGGTGCGGTACTCGGCACTGCTGGGGTGGTTGGGCTCGCGCTGGGTTTCGCATTCCGCGACATCGTCGAGAACTACCTCACCAGCATCATCCTCAGCATTCGCCAACCATTCTACTCGAAGGACTTTGTCGAGATCGATGGCCAGAAGGGCACGGTCATTCGCTTGACGATGCGCGACACGGTGATGCTCACGCCGGAAGGCAACCACCTGTCGCTCCCCAACTCGTCGGTGTTCAAAGCGAACATCGTGAACTACTCACGCAACCCGCTGCGGCGCTTCAACGTCGAAGTCGGGGTAGGCGTGCAGGAAGACCTGGAGCGCGCGAAGGCGTTGGGGTTGGAGATCTTGGAAGCGATGAGCGGCGTGTTGGACGATCCACCGCCGTTCGCCCGCATCGGCGGTCTTGGTGACTCCAACGTGTCGCTGGTGTTCTACGGCTGGGTCAACCAAGCCGAGACCGACTTCGGCAAGGTGAAGAGCGAAGCCATTCGATTGGTGAAGACCACGTTGGACGACAACGGCGTGGAGATGCCCGAACCCACGTATCAAGTGAAGCTTCACGGCGGCGGGGCTACGCAAGTCACGGCCAAAGAGCCTGCGGCGACGCGTAAACCCGCGAAAGGCAAGAAGCGTCAAACCGCAAAGCAGCAGGCGGGCAGCATCGAAACGGCTCC
>CBESZZ010000352.1:0-4911 GCA_965534055.1 uncultured bacterium
CGAACGAAGGGTTGCGGATTACGGTACGGGGCGAGACGGGCAGATCGGCGGTGGTCATCGGCGGCGGACCGGATGGAGATGGCCAAGGGGCTGGCCAGCGGGGTGTGTGTGGCGCGAACCGTGTCGGCACGCGTGCGCAAATTCGGCGGCGGAGGGTACCGACGACCCGGGCCCGGAACAACCCGCGGACCCAAGCTGATTCGAACCCCGGTTTCCCACCGGGGCCGCCCATGAGGCGCGGCCAAAGAGTACCCCGTAGAGCCACGGATGCGGTTTTCGAGGCTGGATCAGCCGATAGTGTGGGCATGAAGATGGTTCCACTGTCCGACGACCGTTCAATATTCCCGCCCCCAGCACGGATGCCGGCACCTGCCCAGGCAGGGCTGAGCCTGGGGTGGATCTTTGGAGTAACAATCGGCCTCTTGTCGCTCGGAATCGTCGGTGGCGAAGCCGTGGCGCAGTCGGGTGCGACGGCCACCACCCCAACCGAGACCGCGCCACAGCCAGAGCAGGGCGCGTTGCCCGCCCCGACCGAGGCAGCCGTAGAGCTCGTTTCCGAGGCGGCGGGCGGAGCGCTCTACCAGGCCGGGCCGCAGCAGGTCTTGGTGCTCTCAGGGGACGGCTACACCATGGGGCGCCAACAGGGCCTGCTGCTCACCGAGGAAGTGCGCTCAGTTCTGCAGGGGACGATTGCGTGGACGGAGCGCATGGGCACCGACGCCGCGCAGCTCGACGCAATCTGGGCAGAGTTCGAGCCACACCTACCGCATCGAATCCTCGAGGAAATGCGCGGCCTTGCCGATGGCGCCGAAGTTCCACTCAGCTGGGTCCGCCGGGTGCACGCAATGCCCTCGCGATACCACTGCAGCGGGGTCGCAGCGGCGGGCGTCGCCACCAAGAACAGCGCTCTCGTTCACTCGCGCAGTCTCGACTACGCGCTCGACATCGGCGAGCAGGGGGAGAACGCGAAGGCCGCAGACCGTCTGCAGAACCACGCCCTGCTCATCGTTCGCCGCCCCGTGGATGGAGTGCCCAACGCGATTCCAGCCTGGGCAGGCTTCCTCGGCGCGGTCACCGGCATGAATGGCGCCGGCATCACCATCGGTGAGATGGGTTCCGAGAGCCGCGACGAAACCTACGCCGGGCTGCCGATGATCTTCACCCTCCGCGAAGCGCTGCGGCGAGGTGTCGATTTGGCAACGACGGTCTCCGTCTTCAAACGGGGCCCCCGCACCTGTGGTTTTAACTATCTGGTGGGCAGTGGCGACGAACGGCAAGCGATGGCTCTCGAAGTCACCGCGGGGCTGTTCAAGGCGTTCCCGCTCGGGGCGCTTCCCGACCAACCCGCGCCGCATCGCGCGCTGACCGGCGTGCAGATTCGGAGCAACCACTTTCTGGACCACGAAACCGCGGCGACGCAGCGCGAAGACTACGACCCGCGCACCAGCAAGACCGCCAGTTGGACCCTTTGGTCGCAACTGACCGACTTCATTGAGGCGCGTCACGGCAACATCGATGCGGCGACCTTGATCGCGAGCCTCCGTAGCTACCCCGCCGGACATCCCTGCCTGCATCAGGCGGTCATGGCCGGCACGGCCCGAAAGATCTACGTGGCCCAGGCTGTGGACGACCGTGAAGCGACATTCCCAGGCGCACAGAACCAACCGTTCGTCGAACACGATCTGGGCACCTGGTTCGCCGGTCGCGTCCCTAAACACGTGCAGGTTTTCGGCAATCGCACGAATGCGGCGGAACAAGCGGCTGCTGCCCCGTCCGCCAAGGCGCACAAGCGCATGGGCGGCAAGGTCACCGCGCGAACCACCGAATCGACGAACAAAGGCTCGATCGTGCAGTGGACCAACGATGCAAAGAGCGCACCGCTGCTGGCTGAACTGCACCTTCCCGACAAGCCAGATGTCACCCGCCGCGCATTGGTGGTCTTGGGCACCGGCGACCCGCGCGCACGCATCCCCCGCGCATTGGCCGACGCCATGAGCGCGCTCGGCATCTCTACCGCGGTCATTCCGCTACCCGCCGTGGCGGATGCCCGATTGCAGAAGACAATCTTTCATCGCGCGCGGAGCACGATCATCGGTCTGCGATCCATCGACGCGTTCAAGGACGCTGCAATCTTTGGCATTGGGTTCGGCGCGCCCACCGCCTTCTCGATCGCGGGCGAAGACGCACCCTTGCTGATCGCGTTCGCCGGCGAACGCGTGGCGCGATTCGCCGCCAACAACGAATCCGCCACCGCGCGCATGGAACGATTCTTCGGCGTCGACACCTTCGCGATCCATTGCTTGCTCGCAGTTTCCGGAGCCGAAGCATCCGACTGGATGGTCGACGCCAATCGTCCGCGTCGAAAGCGGGTGCCGGATCTGTTCTTCGGCCTCCGTGGAGAAGCCAGCCTGTCCGAAAGCGAGCAGGAACAGTTTGTCGAGCTGCTCTACGGCGACGATCTCGATTCGGATCGCGTGCAGTGGTTCCAAGGCGGCTTCAAGTCACTGGTGCTCCACTTGCCGGGACTCGCTTCGACACTGCGATCCTCGCTGCGTCGCAACGGCTAGTCACCGGGACCTGCGTCGAAACTCCCATCGCATTCCACGCACCGTCGCGAGACACTCCAACCCGTGACTGATCCTTCACAGGCCACGCCCGGCCCCTCGCTGCACGCTCCATTGCGGTCTCGCGATGCTCTGATTGTCGCTCTTGTAGCGATCTTCGCGGCCATGCTCCGGGTGCTGTGGATCGAGGCTGACCCCCCAATCTGGACGCCTGACCCCACACTGATGGACGAAGGTCTATGGGCGGACAGTGCTCGGGGCCTCGTGCGCTTCGGCGACCCGTTTGCGGACGATCTGGGCAACGCCTGGCTAGCAACGCCCCTGCACTCGGCGCTGCTCGCGTTGATCTACACGTGCACGGGCCAAACGGATCTGTTCGCCACGCGCTTGCCCCAGGCCATCGCAGGGGCCGGCTTGGTCTTGCTCGCGGGGATTTGGATCGGACGCGCCATGGGGCGTATTCCCGGGCTGTTCGCTGCAGCCGCGCTCGCACTGTCTCCCTTCTTCTGGGTGCACTCACGCATGGGCCTAGTGGAAACCACGCAGTCCCTGGCGATCGCGGGCGCGTTCGTCCTGCTGTTTCCAGCGCGCGCCATGACGGAAGAAGACCGCGGCAACGAAGCGGGACGGCTTCGCCTGGCGCTGGCAGGCCTCGCCATGGCGGCAGCCGTTGCGATCAAACCAAGCGCCGCATTGTTCGGTGCGATCCCGCTCGCGGTGGTGTTCCTCACGGACGCGTGGCGTCAGGGCGAATCCCTTGCCAGTTCGATTCGTCGCGGCGCATGGGTTGTCCTCGGCGGCGGCATCGGACTCGGCGTGGTTGCTGCCATTTTCTGGTGGGAACAGCGCGAGGCGTTCATCGCCACGATGGCTGCCGAAGGCGGCATGGGTAGCGCTGGAATTCCTGATCGCCTCTCGCGCCTGGGTCTCGTGCTTTCCCGAGAACGCGAAGCCGGGGTGCACGGGGTCTGGCCGCTGCTTCGCGCGGCTCCCCTGATGACCTGCGCAGCAACGCTCTGGGCCCTCACAGTCGTGTTGATGCGCTGGACCACCCGGCTTTCGATGCACGCACGCAAGCAGGAGGCTGCGGCTCCGTTTCTGCCCGTCGCGACGCCACGCCCCGTGCCGCGTGCTGCCGTCCTCGCGGCCGTGTGGTTTGCGGTCGTGTTCCTGGTGCAGGAATCCTCCTACCAACACGCGGCGCGTCGCTACGTGCTCGCCGGTTTCCCCCTCGCCGTGCTTGCCGCGGCTTGGCTCGAACTCATCGTCCGTGGACCATGGGGTCGACCCGCCTCAGCGGGCGACGCACAGCAAGCATCCACGCCGCCGCACACCTTGGCACGCCTAGGGACTTGGCTGCTGATCACCGCGCTGCCGTTCGCAGCCATCAAGCCGTGGCTGGCCAATCGCATCGCGCAAAGCATGACGGAGACGTCGCAGGCTGGCTTCGTCGCCGGCGCGATTCTGCTGATCGGCTGGGGCGTACTCTGCATTGCCCTCGCCAGCAGTCGCGGCCTGTTCGCCCGCATCACTCCGACCATGGAGTCCGCGGCGTTCCGGATCGGCCCCATCGCGCTTGCGGTTGCCGCGTTGTTTGAAGCCCTGCTGTTGTCGCAGTACTTCTCCGGCCCACCAGCTCGAACCGTGATTGAAGCGCAGCAGGCCATCGCTGCTGAACTGGGCGGGCGTGTCGGCCCCAACGACATCGTGCTCGGCCAACACGCGTCCCTGCTGTTTCAAGGGTTGCCGGTTCGCACAGTCCGTCGCAGCAAGCCCGGCGACTACAGCGGGCCGCGGCCAAACCCTGATGTCGCGGAACGGTTGAAGCCTCGCTTCGTCATCGACTACTCGGATGATCGGGCGGAGTACGCAGACGTGACGACTGCCCCCCTTTACCTACCCATCTTTGACGTGGGCTACCTGCGAGAGCGGGACGGGGAAACCTACCGAAACGCCTTGCGGGTCTTCGAGCGCCAGCGTTAGGCAGCTCCAACGCCGCTGGGCCCTACCAGACGAAACGCCGTGCAGCCGCGGCAGCTGCCAGGGCTTCGCGCAGCCCTTCCGCTTCCGCACGCGGAATGTCGGGCAGGCGCGTCGGTGAACCGCCGGCCACGTAAAGCGTCACCGTGGCCAACCCGAGCAACCGTTCGAGCGGCCCTGCACGCAGCGTGACCGCCTGAATCTTCGCGAACGGGACCACACCCCGGTAGCGCCCGATCAATCCCCAACGCATCGCCACGTGTTCTTCTGCACGCGCGTAAGCCAGGTTGGAGTAAGCCAAGAATCCAACGCCGACCGCAGCAGGAAGGCCAAGCAACGCAAGCCAAGCAAACGCGCCAGCGACGGG
>CBESZZ010000353.1:0-4910 GCA_965534055.1 uncultured bacterium
AAGTTCAGCTTCTTGCTGACGTAGCTGCCTTCAGCGTCAATCTCGCCCTTGCCACCCCTCAGGGTGCGGAGATCGTGGTTGACCCTGGCCACGCTGCGGCCGCGTTCGTCGATGAAGAAACCACTCGTGATCGACTTCGCTGCCTCCAAGACAGCGGGTTTCGCCATCTCTTCTGGGCGCCCTTTCAGCACCATCAGGTACTGCATTGTGCCGTAGACGACGAGGTGCATGTGCACGATGGGGCCGTCGCTGTTGCGGGGCATCTCCAATCGCGCGGCGGATGCGCCTTTGATGCGCTTCATGGTTGGGGGCCACCAAGACACGGCATGCACGTCGGCCGAATCTGTACCGCTGGTTTCTGGCTTTCTGGCGAACTCTTCCAGCACATCGATCGCGTGACTCTCCGGCTTTGCTTCATGGACTGCGATCTCGAGGTCCAGGTCTGCGCCGATGTAGAAGAAGCAAACCGAGTCCACGCTCGCCGACAGACCCCGACCTTGTGGCGCGATGAGCCAGCCGGAAGTGTCGCGAAGCCCGTAGCTGCACGTGGGGCACGCAAACTCATCGGTCTTGAGATCGATGAATTTTGACGTTCTGGTCGGTACCGCCAACACTGGAAACGCGTGCCCATTCGCGTCGACGGCGAACGCATAGTACAGGTGTTGTTCTACAGGGCCTTCCAGCTTCATCGGGCCGTTGATGGGCTCAAACGATCGATGCAGCAGCGCAACGCGGCGTGAACCGATCAAGCGAGTCTCCTTGACCACGGTGTGGACGCGGAATGCGGCGTTGTCGTTGAACGCCATGCGCAGGTGGGAAACCATCGTCGAGAACGTGTCCAGATGCTCAGGAACGAACTCACGGAAGAAGTCATCGAGGCGGCGTTCGGACAGCAGTCCATCCAACCGTGTCACGACCTCTTGAACAGCTTCCTCGGATGCGGGGCCCACCGGTTTGGGCATGGGTGTTTCGCGCGGAGCGCAACCCATCATCAGCGACGGCACGATGACTGAAGTCACGACCAAGCTTCGCACCGCGGACGCGGACTGCCTCCTCAGGTTGCCGCGACCTTGCGATTGCTCACTGGTCAGGTGCTCTGGCACGCGATGGGGCTGAGAGGTGTGGCGATTCATCGACCCTGCACAGCCACGGTTGGTGTGGGAGTCGGAATGCCGTGCCCAGCCAGGATCAGGCCGTCTTCGGCTGCGGGTATGTTGGTGGCCAGGCTGCGACCGAACAGGGTTGCGAACACGGCCGGGCCGTAGCTCGCAGCTGAGTGAGGCGCATTGAGCACTGCGCTTCGTGCCTGAAGTGGTGAGACTTGAGGCTGGAACGGAGCGCTGTCACTGCTGCCGAACCGATCGAAGACGAGCAGGGCCACGACGAACAGTGCAGCAGCCGCGGCAACCCACGATGCGAAGCGCAGGACTTTGCCGCCTCCTGCGTCTTCTTCGCTTGTCCGTGGGGTCGATTTGAAAGCGTTGCTGTCTGTTGTGTCGAGTCCGACTTCGCTGCCAGCTGCAGCCATCTCAACAGCAGGGTTCTCGCTTTGGATCGCGGCCAGTGTGCGAACGACGAATGTGGCGGATGGCTTCGGCGTGGTGAATTCCTGCAGCGCCGATGCGAAGTCCTGGTCGTCGGCGCTGCGTTGCGCGGTTACGCGCTGCAAGGTTCGCTCGACGAAACCATCTGTAGCGGGAGGTGTGATGTGCGCTTCCAGCCAAGCTAAGGGGAAGGGCTCATCAGTAAGCAAATCCTCGACAGCCGATTCGTTCAGCGAGATGTCCCTGCTCTTCAGCTCGCCTTCCATTGCGTCCAACCCACCGTCCGCACGCAGTGCTTCGAGGGTGCGCTGTACGAACGATGCAGAGATCGGCGGTACCGCGCCGTGGTTGCGCATCAAGTTTGACACGGCGTGGTCGCGCACTAGGCGATCGTCGTGGACTTGTCCGAGCATGTGCTCCACGAAACCGTATGGCACGTCGAAGCCGGGGATTTGGGCCGGGTTCGAGGCGAAGAATGTCGCCTCGTCTGGAAACTCATGTGAGTCGTCTGCGGGGGGCATGGCTTGCATTGGCGGTCAGGCTCCCGCCTTTAGATAGGGTTCCAATCGACTGCGCATCGCTTGCTTCGCACGATGCAATCGTGATTTCACGGTCCCCTCCGACACACCCGCGACTTCGGCGATCGAGGCATAGTCCATGCCCTCGTATTCTCGCAAGATGAACGTCATGCGTTGGTCCTCGCCGAGAGCTTCCAGCGCTTCGGAGATCTTCTCTCCGAGCTCGTTGTTCTCACTGACGGCACCTGGCGTTCGCGCCACTTCATCGACCACTTCGCGCTGTGATTCTTCACCTGACTGACCCACGGTCAAAGACACGGTGGGCAAGCGCTTCTTCTTGAGGATGTCGAAGCAATGGTTGCGAACGAAGGTGTAGATCCAGGTTGTGAACTTCACGCCCCGTTCCGGATCGAATCGGTCGATGGCACGGAAGATCTTGAGGAAGATCTCCTGCGCAACATCCTCGGAGTCCGCGCGGAAACGCGGTCCGAGGAATCGATAGATCGTGGCCAAGACCGGGCGGTGCAATTGCTCGATGATGGCGCGGCTGGCGTCTTCATCGCCTGCAGCCGCACGAGCGATCGTGTCTTTTGGGATGTCTTCCAAACGAGTAGTCGTCCGATCGTTCCAGCGCGGCGCGCTGGCGGATGCGTGGGGAGGAGGGGCGGGAATAAGAAGCGCGGGCGGAGAAGTTCCGCGCGGTTCGAAGAACCGGCGCTGAAGCCATGTCTGCTGCCGGATCGAGCCCCGAATGGAGCCGATTCAGCCGCCGGAAGATAGCGCAACGGCCGCTGGGATGGGGAGGCGGCAGTGCGCGAATTCTCTCTAGATGCCCGCTTTGGCGAAGTGGGGCCTTCGCTGGCGTCGAGCGCAGCGGCCAGATGCTCGCCGATTTACGTCCAGCCAGCGGGTTTCCGCGCGTTGCCTGGAGAATCGCTTCGAGAATCGAGGGTGCGGATCATTCCTGCCGGCGATCGTGGGTTGGGCCAGTGTTTTGATTCGAGCACCTCGCCGACGGTGTAGGCGGTGCCGCCGACTCATGGAGCCGAGCCGCAACCATGGACGGCCAAACCAAAATGGTGTCGTTCACGGATCGGGTTGGGCAAAGAACGGGCCCAGGCCATTCGACGATTCATGAGTCGTTGTGAAGAGCCATGCCAAAGCGTGCGGGAAGACATAGACGTCGTTGTCAATCGCGCGAACATCGGGCCAAGCAGATGCTGTGCAATCAAACAGCAGATCGTCACTCTCGTGGTAGATGTAGAATGGCTGCACTGACTGTTCAAAGTACCTGTTGAGTGCGCCATCGCCAGTGAGAGCGGTTTCGTGGTTGAAGGTGTAGGCGTGCCACCGGAAGTCGTTGTAGACCCAGTTGCCAGTCGCTTGCTTGACGTTGGGGAAGAATCTCTCGAGAAATCGTTTGCTGATGTGTCGAAAGTTGGTGCCGGTCACAGGCGTTGCGATGGTTGCGTGTTCCGAGGCTAGCGTTGCGATAATATCGTGGATCATGCTTCGCCGCGTTGTGTGGTTTTTCGACTTCACTTCCCGCCCAAAAGCGTTGCCCGAAAAAGGCTTCGTGGCCTTCGCCGTGAATGGGGAATCTACCGCTGGGCCGCTGACTCGGACGCGATCATCGAGCAGAAGCGCCAGTGACACGCGGCGCCGATGATGGCGAAGAAGTGGAACAGCTCGTGGGCGTGGATGTAGCCAGGCCACGGGTTGGGCCAGCGCTTGAATTCGAGCACTGCGCCGACCGTGTAGGCGATGCCGCCCAGAACGAGCCAGGTGATGTAGTGAAGGCCTCGGCGGCGCCAGAGCGTGATGCCGGTGAGGAGGCCGACCCAAGGGAATGCCAGGTAGAGGGTGAGGCCTACGGATTCGGGGATCTGGTTGAAGAAGACCGTCTTCAGCGGGATGGCGATTGCGGTGACGAGCCACGCGAAGGTGATGACTCCCCAGCGCATGGGGCCGCGGAAGAGCACGCCGTGGATCGCGGTGAACGTGCCGGCGATGAGAACGAAAATACTGGCGTGGTCTAGGCGCTGGAGGACGTTCCGCGCGGACGTGCTGTGGTCTAGCAAGTGGAAGACCCCGCTCATCGTGAAGAGCAGCACTACAGAGCCTGCGTAGATGGCGAGGGCTAGCGTCTTGCTGCGGCTGCCTTGGGCCGTGCGCAGGAGGGAAACCGCTTTTGCTGCGAAGATGATGGCGACCACTAGGTGCGAGAGGCTGCTGACCGGATCCGTGAATCCGTTGATGGGGATCAGCGAGTGGGGGTCTTGAAGGCAGCCTGCGTGGTGGAGCATTTGTCCGGTTGGTCTTCGCTTCTTTCTTTGGTTGTTGGTGTCCTGATCAGCGCCCTACCGATGTCGCTCCCCCGACACCGTAGAGCTAGATGTCGTAGCGGATCAGGTCTTCGTCGTCTGCGGTTTCGCCTAGGCGACGGGTGACTTCTTCGGCGTCGACGACGATCGTTTGGCCCGCCATTTCTGCGGCTTGGAACGAGAGCTCTTCGAGGCACTTCTCGAGGATCGTCATGAGGCGGCGCGCGCCGATGTCTTGCAGCGTCTTGTTCGCGCGGAACGCGACTGCGGCGAGTCGTTGCACCGCGTCGTCGGTGAAGCTGAGCGTGACTTCCTCGGTGGCGAAGAGCGCTTCGTACTGCCGGATGAGGCTGTTCTTGGGCTCTTTGAGGATGCGCACGAAGTCCGCTTCGGTGAGTGGCGTCAATGCCACGCGCACGGGGAACCGACCCTGTAGTTCAGGGATCAACTCGCTCGGCTTGTGGAAGTGGAACGCACCCGCCGCGACGAACAGCACGTGGTCGGTGCGAATGTGGCCGTAGCGA